>CAIVKO010000017.1 GCA_903906515.1 Akkermansiaceae bacterium | reverse complement strand
GCTCGCCGTGATCCCCTTCGAAGAGTTTGATTCCCTCAACGACGCCTTCGATTACTACCGCGATCATCGCGATAAATCGTTGAAACTCATCAAAACCGCCCCCCCTTGCCAAGACTAGCCCAGCCAAGCCAACGCCCTGGAAAAAAATCCGGTAGAAAGGCAGCTTGCATGTGCTTCGTCCCTGTGGCACCCTTTTGCCATCCCCATGCGCCTTTCATTCATCTTCCGCCGTGTTCTTGTCATCCTTCTGTTCGTTGGCAGGCCGCTCCTCGCTGCGGATGACTATCCTCCGCATCCTGACTCCATCGCGCAAGCCGGGGTCCCGAAAGGCGAACTCCTCAAAGGTTTCTATACCGCCAATGAGCGTAGTGTTTTTCCCGGCACGGAGCGGGCCTATCAAATCTACCTGCCGGCCGGCTTCGACAAATCCAAGCCCACTCCCTTCATTGTCTTTCAGGACGGGGTGATCTACAACGCACCGGTGGTTTTTGACAACCTCATCGCCAAACACGACCTGCCAGCGCTCATCGGGATTTTCATCAATCCCGGCGTGGTTCCGGCCGTGAACCCGGATGCCCTCCCTCGGTTCAACCGCAGCTACGAATACGACAGCGTGAGCGCCACCTACTCCAGCTTTCTTATCGACGAGTTTCTTCCCGCCATCTCGGAACGTCACGGCATCTCCCTCAGCACCGATGCCAACGACGCTGCCATCTGCGGCAACAGCAGCGGCGGCATTTGCGCGTTCATGACCGCTTGGCATCGGCCGGATCGCTTCCGGCGGGTGTTCACGGGCGTCGGCACCTATGTCGGCATTCACGGTGCGGATCAACTGCCCGTCCTCGTCCGCAAGCTGGAGCCCAAACCCCTGCGCGTCTATCTCCAAAGCGGTGAGCAGGACAACAACCTCTATTGCGGCGATTGGTGGATGGCCAACCAAACCATGGAGCGGTCCCTGGCGTGGGCCGGCTACGACGTCGCTCACACCTGGGGCACCGGCGGTCACAACGGCAAACAGGCGACCGCCATTTTTCCCGACGTGCTCCGGTGGCTCTGGCGCGACTGGTCCGAGGCGAAGGAAATCAATGCGAATCCGCGCGGCGACTCGAAATGGCTGGGCTATCAGGTGGTGCAGGCGGGAAGCGGGTGGGAGGAAATCAAGATCTCGGATGAAAACACTCAGGATCTGTCGGCCGACATGAAAGTGGAGGTGAAGAAAATGTCGGCGAAGAGCTTGGCCGCCTCGGCCACCGGGGAGGTCTATTTTTTCAAGCCGCAGCCTGCTTTCATTTTCCGGATTCCGGTGGATGGCCAGGCACGGCTCCTTGCGAAGCGTCTCGATGTGTTGTCCATCCACAAACTGGCGGTCGGTCTAAAAGGAGAGTTGCACGTGCTCCACAGCCGACGGCCTGAGGGCGCGAGGGCTCTCGGCATCCTGCAAGCGGACGACAGCATTCAAATCAAGCATGACCATCTGATGAGCAAAACCTTCGTCCTGAACCAGTTTCAACGGACGTTTCTGGCGGTGGAGTCGGTGGATTCGTGGCCCGGCGAGCCGTTGCCTTCAATGATGGCGATAGCGGGTGTCGAGCCAGCCCGCCTCTATTTCTCGTCAGCTATCGGCGACTACTCCAGCCTGCGTGCTCTGTGCCTCTCGCCGGACCAGTCGCTGCTCTACGGCATTGATGCCGATGGCTCGCAGGTGTGGTCGATCCGCGTGGATCAGGATGGGACGAAGGAAATCGTGGACCCGTTTGCCGATGAGGAAGAGCAAGCGAAACGGGTGCTCAGTCACGCCCAGCCATTCTATCATCTCGACAGTTTCGCCCAAACGCATCCCGATGCCAAGGGCCTCTGCGTGGACACCGACGGCCGGCTTTACGTCGCCACCGCGCTGGGAATCCAGGTTTGCGACCAAGCGGGGCGGGTGAACTTCATCATCCCCATTCCGCAGCAAGCGTACGACGTTTGCTTCGGCGGCAAGGACCTCGCGGAACTCTTCATCACCTGCGGTGACAGAATTTTCAAGCGTCCCACCAAAGTCCACGGCCTCGTCAGCGGCCAGATGGCCCCGGTCAAACCGGCGGCACCGAAGTTGTAGTGGAAAT
>CAIVKO010000016.1 GCA_903906515.1 Akkermansiaceae bacterium | reverse complement strand
CAGGCATTTCTCCGCCGCAGAAATTAACACTCACTCTCGCCATCGAGGGCACCCGCTATCGCAACAGCTATCCGATCTGGGTCTATCCGCCTAAGGTGGACACTTCCGTGAGCAAGGGCGTGATGATCGCTAACAGCTTTATGGCGGAGGACACACAGAAACACCTCGCCGCTGGCGGAAAGGTGCTGTTGCTGCCCAAGCTCGACAAGCTGCCGCACAGCGTGGTCGGCGGATTTCAATGCGATTTCTGGTCGCCCATGTTCAGCATGGCGGCCGTAAAACGCGGTGTGACACCGCCTCCGGGCACACTGGGGATTCTTTGCAATCCGGCATCGCCCGCGCTGGCCGGTTTCCCCACCGAGTTCCACAGCAACTGGCAGTGGTGGCAGTTGGTGAAAAACTCGCGGCCGATCCAATTCGATGACACACCCAAAGACTTCCGTCCGATTGTCCAGGTCATCGACAACTTTGTGCGCAACAGCAAACTTGGCCTCATCGCCGAAACCAAAGTTGGCAAGGGCTCGATGCTCATTTGCGCGATCGACCTGCCTGCGATACAGGACAAACCGGAAGGCCGCCAGATGCTTCACAGCCTGCTTGCCTACATGAATACGCCCGCATTCGCGCCGGCCATGGAAATCGATGCGGTCATTCTATCCAAATTGCTACCGGATCAATGATCCTTCATCTGCAAATACGTAACCCATGAAGATCCTCCCTTCGGCCTGAATGATTATTCGGAATACGTCACCAAGGCTGAGGACAAGGCTACGGAGAAGGAAAAAATCCTCGCGCAAGTGCGAGGAAACTTCAGTGACTTCCTTGCCAAGCGGAAACCCGGTCAGCCGTTTTTCTATTCGTTTAACCCGACCAACACCCACCGAACATGGGTCCTCGGTTCCGGCAAGGCGCTGTGGGGACTCAACCCCGACGATCTCAAGGGTAAGTTACCGCCAGCGTTGCCCGATGTCCCTCTCATTCGCGAAGACGTCACCGACTACCTCGGCGAAGCGATGGCATTCGACGCGGCCTGCGGAGAACTCATCCGCATGGTCGAGAAAATGGGTGAGCTCGATAACACGATTGTCGTGATCTCCGGCGACCACGGCATCCCCGGAATGCCACGCGGCAAAACTTGCGTCCATGACCTGGGGTCGCGAGTGCTGCTCGCGATCCGCTGGCCAGTGAAGATCGCCTCTAACCGAAATGTGAAAGATCCCGTCTCGTTGATAGACATCGCGCCAACCTTCCTTGCTGCGGTGGGCCTCAAATCCACCGATGATCCGGATGGTCAAAACCTGCTGCCATCACTCGCACCCGGTGCGGATGACTCGAAACTTCGTGGATGGGCGCTCATCGGGCGCGAAGTGCATGCCCACAAGGCCCGCGAGGATAACCTGCCGTATCCCGTCCGCGCCATCCGCACTCCGGATTTCCTCTACGTGCGTAATTTCAAGCCCGACCGCTGGCCAATGGGCGCACCCTTCGGAGTGACTAACGATTCAGCTCCCAGCTATGACCAACTCGTCAAGAGCACCTATTGTGCGTTTCCCGATATGGATTCATCACCCACCAAGGCGTGGCTTGTCGAACACCGCAAAGATGAGGGTATGCAGACCTTCCTCGACTTTGCATGGGGCAAGCGGCCGGGTGAAGAACTGTATGATCTCCGCAAGGATCCTCATCAGATGACTAACATCGCTAACGACCCGGCATACAGCGGCAAACTCGAGACCCTGCGGCGTCAACTGATGGATGAACTCACCGTCAAAAAGGATCCACGGGTGGTCGATAACGATGCGTTCGACCGTCCGCCTTATATGACACGGAGGCCTTGAGGTTTTCTCCTAAGACCGAGTTGGACACAGCGCTGCTCAACAAGCTGCTGCCAGATTGAGCATTCTCAGATTCCCGAGCGCTCCTTGATTCCGCCGCCGGTGGAGTTGAGGAAGCGGTAATAGACTTCCAACATCAGGATGCTGAGCGTATTGATGTAAACCGGGCTTGCGCCATGCATTTTATACACGGGGGCTTTCCATGAGCCATCCGGGTTCTGGTTGTTGAGGAGTTGATCGCGGAACATGTCATTGTAGGACTTCCAATAGCTGCCGCCTGCCTGCATCATGGCTTGGGATGCATAATAATGACTGTAAAGATCGGAGTTGGGTGTATTCCAATCCAGTTTGAAGTTTTCCTTGATGAATTTCACTCCGTTGCGGGCCGCCTTGGATTTTTCCTCGCCCCACATTTGGTGGCATAGGACGCCCACTCCGGTCAGTCCGACTCTGCCGTCCGGGCCGGTGTAACCAAAGCTGCCGCTGGCGGCCTGACAGGTGACTAGGTATTTGAGACCTTTATCGACGGCGGATTTCATCCCCTTGTATTTGATGCTGGTGTGGCTACACGCCTTGAGAGCCTGGAGTTGCCAGCCGACGACTGAGGTGTCGGTGTGGGCTGCTCCTGTCGTTCCATAGCCATAAGCCCAGCCACCGTTTTCGTGCTGATTATCGATGATATATTGGCCGGCTTTTTCGGTGACTTCCATGAGCGAGGGCACATTGATGTTAAGTTCTTTGCAGAAGGTAGCGGCTTCGCCCAAGGCGTAGGTGGCGATGGCGTGTTCGTAAGGCGCAGGTTGGCCTTTGATGTTGGTGCTCAACATGCCGTTGTTTTTGGCACCTGCATCAACGAGAAAGACGATGGCTCTCAAGACGGAATCACCGAACTCGTCGGATACCGGAGTTTCGCAATGGCCGAAGTAGGCAAGCAGCGCCAGACCCGTCATGGCATGTTTTTGTGGCCCCCAAGAGCCATCGGGGTTCTGATTTGCCTTCAGCCAACGAAGACCATTTAAAACCGCATCTTCGCAGGCCGGTGTGCCGCCGTTTTCCCGGAGTCGGGCGAGTCGGTCATCCTTCGAGCAGCGTTTGCGAATGGATTGAGGGAGCATGGTGAAAAGTTTGAGATTGCTGATCCCCGGTCCAATTCCCGGTCCATTGCCGATCTTTGGGCCCATACCCGGTCCGTTGCCATCATCTGTCATCCCTGACGGTCCACCGCTATCCAGCGAGGTTAGCGCGGACATCTGGCCGAACTGATCACTCGTATCTGGGATGATGAAATTTGATATAGCTCCCACGGCAATGACGCGTTTGATATCGTTGCTCTGGGTGTTGGTCGCGGGTTTCCTGGTGTTGACCGTGGTGTCCAGTCCACGCTT
>CAIVKO010000015.1 GCA_903906515.1 Akkermansiaceae bacterium | reverse complement strand
GGTGGTCACACCCATGCGCGAGGCGATGCGACCGGTTTGGATTGCGGCACGTGTCGGTGAGCAGAGTTGGTTGGCGTAGGATTGGGAGAAGGCGATTCCGTCCGCCGCGAGTTTGTCGAGATGTGGGGTCTCGAAGAAGAGATCCTCCGCCTTGGCATCCGTGAAATGGCGTGCGTAAGCCCCGATGTCGGTGATGCCAAGGTCATCTGCTAGAATGAAGACGATGTTAGGCGGGCGCTCCGCAGCGCAGGCCGAGGCGATGGTGAAAAGGAGAGGAACGAGGAGTTTCATGGTTCAGAAACGGATCAGGAAACGGTTGCGACCAGTTTCTCACCTGCGGCGATTTCAACCGCTTTTTCAAAGCGGATCACGATGCGGTTGCCATCGCGTTTCAGGGTAGCTGGCAGGTTTTCGGTTCCCCGATTCACGCTCACTTTGACGCCGCTTATGTGCTCGAGGGCGATGCTGGCCAACGACAGTCTTCCGTGGCGGATTTCGATCTCGGCACTGAGTTTGCCTACCTCGATGCGTTGCGAGAAACTCCCCCAACCCTCGGCGGCGATGAACGGAGCCTTGAAGTTTTCCGGGGTGATCTTGGGTGCGAAGCCGAGGTGTTTTTTCGGTCCATGGCATTCGAAGCCGCATAGGCTGACGAACACGCCGTGGCTGGCCATCGAGCGTGCGTAGTGATCGCCGCATTCGATCTCGTTGTAGGGGTTGCGGCGTGACGCGTGGTAGCGGTCGTGGACAGCGCGGGTCACCGCCAGGCCTTCCTGCACCATGCCTTCGGCGATCATGTGACCGGCGGCCTGGTATTCGAAACCGTTCATGCACTCGTTGAAATAGCCGGCGAATCCGTGTCCCGCTTTGCCGCCGCCGGCTTCGCGCTCACCGCCTTTCGGGAAGGTGCACATGATCAAACCCGCCTCACCGGGCATTGCATACCAACGACCCCTTTTGTATTCCTTGCGGTATGCGCCGACATCGGGGCTGAAGTTATAGCGCCACAATGCTTTTAGGGCGGTGCGCGTCTTATCCTCGGGGAGGACACGACCGAGCGCGAGTTGGTGCGCCCACCACTGGCCCATGACCTGGTCGATGTGGCAACCAATACCCGCGCCGATGGCCTCGGGATGCGCGAGGTCTCGTTTTTGATAGAAATACTCACCGTCAAACAGGTTTTCAGTCAGCCACTTGCCACCGAGGTCTGCCAGGCCTTCACAGTTTTTGGCAAAGGCGGCTTCGTCCATATCGAGTGCCATCACGGCACCTGCGCGCAAGGCGGCGATGTAGAGCGAGCTGATCCATGAGATCGGTCCATACCATGCGGAGTCCAGGGTGTTGTATTGTTTGCCCTTGATCACGCCGTTGCCATCGCCGTCCTGTTTGATGAGGAATTTGATCGATTGTTTCACTTGTGGCCAGATGCGGCGCAGGAAGGCATCGTCCGGCGACATCGTGTGTTCGCGCAGGACCCGGAGGATCGTGCCGCATTGGCCGTCGATGGCTTCCTGTTTGCCGAACTCCGCGCGGTACCAAATGCTGCCATCGGGTTGGAAGGCCAGACCATAATCGACATTTTCGCGGGTGATGCGTTCGAGTTCCGGAAACACGCGGCCGATCGACTGTGCGTAGTGCCAGACGTGCGAGCATGTGCCTTGGCAGCAGCCGACACCCTCCCAACCCCAGAATCGGCCACCCTCCATGCGCAGGCTGGTGGTGGTGGCGAGAATGGATAGATTGAGAAATGAGCGGTCGAGCAACCAGTGCGGGAGGGTCGAGTCATACCAGGTTTCGTGCCACATCCTGACGATCTGATAGGTATTCTCATTGGTGGCGGCGTAGTGATCGACCACTGCCAGACTGGATGGAAAGCGTTCGGCATAGTAGTGGCCCTGGCCCACCGGTGCCTTGTGGTTAGGGAAACGCCAGGCGATGGCGAAGCTCACCGTGGCCTTGGCACCGGCGGCTAGAGAGATTTTTTTGCCAACCATGCCACGCGGACGCTGAGAGGTTCCTCGTGTCGTCTCCGGCCCTGCGGAAAATAGCTTGCCGCCAGAATCGTTGGAAATTTCGGACGAGGAAAAAACCTCGTTGCTGTCATTGATGACGGCCAGCGTCATGTCGCCCATGTCACTGAGACCGTCGAGCGGGGCCGACTGTCCCGCCGGGCGATCCGAGAACACGATGTAATCCACTTCGATGTTGCCCCATGACTTGGTGCCCTTGTCGACGATCCGCAACTTCGCATTGCGGCCTTCGTATTCTCTGACGTTGAGACTCTGGTTCGTCATCAGGTTATTGTTCGCACCGGCGAGAGTGGCGACGACTTTGTCATCGATCATCAGTTCGAAGGAAACCCCGTTAGTTTGGCGACCGCCGCCGATAAGCGCGTGGATGAAATGGCGCTCGATCTTGAAGGCCTTGGAGGTCATCATGCCGGTCAGTGCGTCGGCAGCATCGAGTTTCTCACCTTGGCGTGTGTTGTGCGAGCTGACGAGGCGCTTGTCGTGTGCTCCGACATTGCCTTGATAGGCCGGCATTTTGGCAGCAACCACCGGTCCCTTGCCGAAGGCGGAGCCCTCGACCGTCCAGCCTTCGTAGGTCTCCGATTCAAAGTCATCGAACACGATGTCCGGGCGCGCATTTTCCGCAGAGGGTGTCTTCGTCTCCGGTTTCTCGACGGTGCAGTGCAGGCAGGTGGCGTCCTTGCGTTTTATGATCCGGTTGACAAAGTCCGCTCCGGTGACAGGACCGGAATGAAGCAGTACCGGGTTGGTGAGAGCTCCTGCCAGGGAAACCTCAACCGTGCTGGTTGAGGTATTATGTACCGTGTAGCGCATCACAGTGAGCGGAAGCGATGAGGCATCGACATTCAATGGAGCGAACGGTGAAAACGCTTCGAGCGAAACCAGCACCGGGAAGTTATTATCCTGATAGTCGATAAATCCGATCGGATAGGCACCGCGGAAGCGTGTTTGTGGAAACCCGGTCTGATCGAGCGACCGCACCTGGTCTTTATCACCCGTCCGGACCAGGATGTTGAATCCGAGGTCGACCTTGGAGGCGACCGGCATTGGTTTCGCATAGTGTGAGCCCCCAGTATCGGTCTTGACGTTTTGATTGAAGATGTCCCAGTGCCAGAGCCGTCCGTCGCCTGATAGATAGACCTGGCCGCAGCAGATTCCGCCCACCGGCATGCCGATGTGATTCAAGTCCGGTCCGCTGATCCATTCCGGCGCACCCCGATCAACCAGCGAGCGCAGCCACGCTTCGGATAGTTTTTTGTCGGCGGGAACGAGCTTGTCAAAATCGGCGTTTTCGAATGGGCCTGCCATTGCGGGTTGGAAGCGCCAGCAGAGGCTGCTGGTCGCGGCAAGGGATCCGAGTCGGAGAAGGTGGCGGCGTGTTAGGTTGGACATGGTTTTGGTAGGAGTTGGAGGGATATTATTGAACCGAAAAGGCGCAAAGGTCGCTAAGGATCGCCAAGTTGGGCAGATGAAGTTTTTTGGTTTTGTTGAAACGCGGAGTTGCAAAGAGCGGAGAGGAAGACGCGGAGTGGGATTTATGAAGAGAAAGAAGCTGAGTGGGCGTTTGGTGATGGGGGAGAGGGAAGGGGGCCTGTCTGTTATTTCTTGAGTTTTGCAAAGCGGGCGCGGATTTCTTCGAGGGTGCCGATGGTGAGGTAGAATTCGTAGTCCACCGCTTCGTTTTTGGTGAGTTTGATGGTGCGGATGGGAGCGACGTAGGAACAGGCCCCACCAGTGGGGCCGGATTTTTTGCCGGCGGCGCGGTAATTGACCGCGTCCTTGGTGCCTGGTGTGCAAATTCCGATGCCGAAGTCCTTGTCGTCCACGTAGGCCAGCCAACCGCCGTCGTAGCCGATTTTTTCAGGTGCCAGATCTTTCCCGAGAATTCTTGGTTCGTGCCGGACCAGTTTGCCTTCTTTTTCGAAGATCAGGTGGGGGAGATCGAAGTCCACGAACATGGCCGGCATTTCCTGGTGAGCGGCTCTTTGCTGGGTCTCTCCGGTGAAGTCCATCCGCATCCGGACCTTGGCGAGTGTTCCATCGAGTGTGATCCACTCCTGCATGATCGCCTCGGAGCAGGGTTTGGCGGACGCCCAGTGGAGTGGTTCGATTTTCGCGTAGAGTTCTTTTTCGGTTTTGCGGAATTCGAGGGTTTTGGAATCCTCGCCTTTGTAGCTGCCGCCTTGGACCGGATTGTATGTCCATGGTTTTTTGCCCCACATCGAGTCGTCTTTGTTGCCATAATACGACTGTTGGATGAAGCGGCCCTCATCGCTGTGGTTCAGGAGATTGCGCATGTCCTTCGTCAGGGAGAGGAATCCGATCGCCGAGCCCCGGCTTTGGTCCACGCCGATCCGGAGTGTTCCGTTGTCGAGATAGGTGAACGCGTCTTTCTTGTCGGCGGCAACCGAGGTGCCTGCGGTGATTATGATAGAGATCAGTGCTAGTGTTGGTTTCATTTCAGATCGAGGTTGAAATATTCGCGGTACCATGCGGGTTCTTGCGGATAAGGGCCGCCGTGTGGTCGTCCGGGTGGTTGGAGTCCTGCGGCCCAGGTGTCGGAGGCTTTGCGCAGTCTTTCCAGGATTTCGGGATGTTGGTCAGCGACGTTGCGGGTTTCGTGTTCGTCGGTCGAGAGGTCGAAGAGTAGTTCCTTCTGGTTTCTAACTGAAAGGTATTTCCAGCGTTCGTCGCGGCAGGCGATTTGGTTCCAGAAGCGCCAGTGGAGGATGCGCGGGGCCATCGGGGTGGAGGGTTGTTTCAGGAATGGCAGGAGGCTGGTGCCGTCGAGGTTGGCTGGGGCTTTGGTTTCGGCTGCGGCGAGGGCGGTGGGTGCGATGTCGAGGGTGGAAATCGGGGTGTTGATGACCCGGTCACCGGGGATGGTGCCCGGCCAGCGGACGAGGAAGGGGACGCGGATTCCGCCTTCGGCGAGCATGCCTTTTTCTCCGATCCATGGAGTGTTGAGCGATCCGTCCCAACCGCCTTCATCTTCGTTCAGCGGAGAATCCTTGCGCTTGTGGAGCGGCGCGCCATTGTCGCTGGTGAAGATGATGATCGTGTTTTTATCGAGATCGAGTTCCTTGAGCAGTGACATCAGGCGGCCGACGCCTGCATCGATACCGGCGATCATCGAGAGTGCGGCGCGGCGGCGTTGTGGCATTTCACCGGTGAATTGGTTGACGTAAGGTTTCGCGAGTTCGAGCGGGGTATGGGGACCGAAGTAGGCGAGGTAGAGGAAGAACGGCTTTGTTTGGTTGCGGCGGATGAATGCGAGAGCGGCTTCGGTCTGTGTGTCGATGCGGAAGCCCTTTGCCGCGAGCGGGCCGGGATCGCGGGGGTTTCCGTCTAACGAATAGTTGGCGTGGTATTGGTTCAATTCGCCGGTGAAATACTCGGAGAAACCCTGATTGCCAGGCAAATAGGCTATGTGATCCTTTGCAGGCACGACGATTCGGCCCTTGGGGTTGGGTTGGATTTCGGGATGGTTTTTTTTGGCCCATGCCAGGCAGAGTTCGTTTGGATCGAGGTGCCACTTGCCGACCTGACCTGTGATGTAGCCCGCTGGTTTGAGCATCTCGGCCATGGTGACTTCTGTTAGGGGAAGCGGGCCGTCAGGGATGGTGTCGAATCCGAAGCGTTGTTGTTGGCGTCCGGTCATCAGGCCGGCGCGTGATGGGGAACACTGGGGAGCGGTGACATAGCCTGAGGTGAAACGCACGCCTTCTTTTGCGAAGCGGTCCAGGTGAGGAGTGCGGACGTCGGGTTCCTTGGCTTGGCAGCCAAGGTCGGCATAGCCGAGATCGTCGGCCAGGATGACGATGACATTCGGTTTCGCAGAGAGAAGGGAAGCGCTGCCGAACGTGAGCAGGAAGAAAAACGATGTGCGCAGGGTCATGTCGGGTGGTGGGTAAATTTGCCTGGCCAATTGGACGCTGCAGTCAAACATCAGCGCGGAGGTGGAGGAGTTGGACAAGACCGTTCCCTAGGTAGATGGGAAACGATGGTGGATCCAAGCCGTATGTAACGACCTGACAGGAGAAAACTTTCAAATTTTTCTGAAAATAACGGGTCTGGCGATGCGTATTTCAGACATGGAAATCCAGCTCCCCCCATTCAACCGGCGTTCCTTCCTCAAGCAATCGTCTCTCGCCGGTGCCGGTCTTTTGATTCTGCCGGGCGGCATCATGGCGGGCACGCGTTCCCCCAACGATAAGCTCAACATCGCCTTGATCGGCGTCTGGGGCCGTGCCCAAGCCCACTACGGATGGCTGAAAGAGCAGAATGTCGTCGCGCTCTGCGATGTCAACGAGGCGCACTTTGCTCACGCACTCAAGGAATTCCCCGGAGCCAAGACTTATATCGATTGGCGCAAATGTCTTGATCATAAAGGTCTCGATGCCGTGGTGATCTGCACCGCCGACCATCACCATGCCTTCATCTCCAACTGGGCGCTCAATCGAGATCTCCACGTTTACTGCGAAAAACCCTGTGCTATTGGTGTCGAAGAAGCCCAAGTGCTACGCAAAAATTGGCTCAGTAAAAAAGGCAAGCTCGCCAGCCAGGTCGGCACCCAGATGCACGCCCAGGAGAACTATGCGCGAGTGAAGGAAATGATCCGCGACGGAGCGATCGGCGACCTTCAAATGGCCATTGGCTGGGGGAACCGCAAGATTCCTCGCAAGGGATATCTTCCCGCACAAGGCGATCCACCTTCAGGACTCAACTGGGACCTTTGGCTCGGGCCCTCTGCCGTCCATCCCTACAACCCGGATTATTTTTCCGGTAACCCTGGCACCAACTGCCTGCAGTGGAACATGTTCTGGGATTGGGGCGTAGGCCAGGTCGGTGACATGGGCAGCCACTTGATGGACCTCGTCTGGAGTAATATCGACGCCACTTCACCCACCTCGATCAACGCCAGCGGTGAACCCTTCAACCCGGAGGTCACGCCGGTCATGCTGGAAAGCCACTTCGAACATCCCGCCAACGACTGGCGTGGGCCGATCCGCGTCAGTTGGTATCAAGGTGGGGCTTTGCCGCGTTCACCAAGACCCTTCATCAACCTCGACACCATCGGCCATGGCGCGATGTTCAAAGGCTCCCAGGGGTTCATCATCGCCGACTACAACAATCGCTTGTTGATCCCCTCTGCCAAAGATGCCGACCTGAGTTATTACAAGCCGCGCGCGAAAAAAGATCAGCTTCCCGCGATCGGGCACTTCCAACAGAATTGGATCGATGCCTGCAAGGATCCATCCAAGAAAACCTGCTGCGACTTCGAATACCACTCGCAGCTCGCTGAACAAATGCTGTTAGGTCTCATTGCATATCGCGTCGGTGAAACGCTCGAATACGATGGAGCCAAAGGAGTCATCACCAACAATGAAAAGGCCAATGCCCTGATGAAACGCACCTACCGCGAAGGCTGGGCGCTCAACGGTTGATGTCTGTTGTCGGTTATCAGTTATCATTCATCCATGAAAAAACTAATTGTTTTCGCCGCCCTTCTAGCTACCTTGCGTGCCGAGCCGGTGAAGCCGGTCATCGACGACACCCAACCGGGCTGGCGCGCGTTGACCGTCGCTGATTTCAGCAAGGTCAACAGCGCCGACGATACCTGGACATGGAAAGACGATCTGCTCATGTGCACCGGTCAACCGGTCAGCGTGATGCGAACGCAGAAAATCTATCATAATTTCGAAATGGTCGTCGAGTGGTGCCATCAAAAACCCGCGGGTAACTCGGGCGTCTTCGTCTGGGCGACTCAGGAGTCGATCGAAAAACTCACCACCGCTGGAAAACCCGGACTGCCCTCCGGTATCGAAGTGCAAGTGCTCGATCATGCGTTCACCGATCAAATGAAGGCTGCGGGAAAAGCGACCGATTGGTTTGGCACCAACGGTGATGTGTTTCCGGTGCGGGTGAATATGACGCCCTTCCCGCCGACCTCACCGAATGGCGAGCGCAGCTTCCCGCGCAAACTTCTCAGCAAAGGCCACGGCGAGTGGAACCACTACTACATCCGTGCGATCAATGGCGAAGTCCGGTTGTGGGTGAATGGTGAGGAGGTCTCCGGCGGCACGGCCTGCGATCCCGCTCAAGGCTACATCTGCCTTGAGAGCGAGGGATCTCCCATTCATTTCCGCCACTTGCGGATTCGGGAATTGCCGTGAGTTTGAGGATTTCCACGGCGGACAAAACCGGAGGCAAGTCTGTAAGTTTGGTTAGAAGCCGGGAGCGGAGCAACTCAATACCCTGTTCCAACCTCTATCCTCGGTGCGGTTCGCTTGTGCGGCCCCTGCTGGGTCACTTCTTTTTCGCCTGCTGCATCGCTTGGGAAAACCAGTCGTTGGTGGGGGCGGTGGAACCGGATCCGGAGGGACGTGGGTTACGGTTGTTAGACGGTTGACTGCCGCGGTCTCCCGGCGCGGATTTCCTGTTTTCCATGTCGGGCTTGGATTTCATCGAAAGCGCGATCCGATTGCGTTTGAGGTCCACCTCCACCACGGTCACCTGCACGCGTTGGCCGACCTTGACGACCTCCGATGCGTCCCGCACGAAGTGATCGGCCAGCGCGCTGACATGCACGAGGCCGTCCTGGTGAACCCCCACATCGACAAAAGCACCGAAGGCGGTGACATTGGTAACAACTCCCGGCAGTTTCATACCCACCTGGAGGTCCGTCGGTTTTTCCACGCCTTCTTGGAATGAAAACAACTCGAATTGTTTACGAGGATCGCGGCCGGGTTTTGAGAGTTCGCTGAGGATGTCCTGCAAGGTCGGTAGGCCGACTTCAGCACTGACATATTTTTTCAGGTCGATCTTCTTGCGCGCGCTTTCCTGGGTGAGCAGATCATGGATCGAGCATCCGACATCCGCTGCCATTTGTTCGACAAGCGAGTATCGTTCAGGGTGAACGGCGGAGGAATCCAGCGGATGGATGCCGCCGCGCACGCGCAGGAATCCCGCTGCCTGTTCGAAGGCTTTTTCGCCGAGTCGCGGCACTTTCTTGAGTTGGTCTCGGGATTTGAAAGCGCCGTTTTCATTGCGCCAGATCACGATGTTTTCGGCAAGCGAGGCATTAAGGCCGGACACGTAGGAAAGAAGTTGTTTGGACGCCGTATTGACTTCCACACCCACCGCGTTCACGCAGGAAATCACGGTGTCATCCAGGTTGTTTTTCAACGCGCGTTGTTCGACGTCGTGCTGGTATTGGCCGACACCGATGGATTTGGGATCGATCTTCACCAACTCCGCCAGAGGATCCATCAGGCGGCGACCGATCGAAACCGCACCGCGCACGGTGACATCCTCGTTAGGGAATTCCTCACGCGCCACATCGGAGGCGGAATAAATCGAAGCACCGCTCTCATTGACCATCACCACCGGAATCGACGAGGGCAGCTTGAGTTTTTTCACAAACGCCTCCGTCTCGCGGGAAGCGGTTCCGTTGCCGATGGCGATGGCCTCGATGTCGTGTTTTTTCACCAGCGTGGTGAGTTCGACGGCAGCTTCGTAGAGTTGATTGTTAGATCCGGCGGTGGCGTGTAACACCGTGTGATGAAGAAGCTTGCCGGAGCGGTCCAACACCACCGTCTTGCAACCGGTGCGGAATCCGGGATCGATGGCGAGCAGGCGCTTCTCGCCGAGCGGTGAAGCTAACAGAAGCTCACGGAGGTTATCGCCAAACACCTGGATGGCGGTCTCATCCGCGCGTTTTTTCGCCATCAGGCGGGCCTCGGTTTCCATCGAGGGCATGAGCAGCCGCTTGCAGCCATCCTCCACCGCTTGAGCCACGTGGTGCCCTGCGGTATCCTGCGACGGTCGCAGACCGCCGCTACAGAAGATAGGCAACGCCTGCTGGCTCACCCGATCCACCGGCACCTCCACGCGCATGAGCAGGAATGTTTCCTTCTCACCACGACGGATGGCCAGCATGCGGTGAGACGGGATGGATTTCAGTGGCTCGCTCCAATCGAAATAATCGCGGAACTTCTGCGCATCCGCCTCCTCTTCCTTGCCATACATGATTTTCGAGGAAACCGTGGCCTCTTCCTCGTAAATCTTGCGCACCCGGCCGCGCAGCGCCGCATCATCGGCCACACGCTCGGCAATGATGTCCCGCGCACCGGCCAGCGCATCGACTGCCGTCGGCACATCCTTCTCGATATCCACGAACTTGGCCACCTCGTCAGCGGGGTCGGCGGACTGGTTTTCCAACAACCAATCGGCCAGCGGCGTGAGCCCGCGCTCGATCGCCTTGGTCGCACGCGTCTGGCGTTTCGGACGAAACGGCGCAAAAATATCCTCAAGCACCGTCATCGTCAGCGCGGCATCGATTTTTTTCTTCAGCTCGGGAGTGAGCAGTGACCGTTCTTCCAGCGATTTCAGGATCGCACTGCGGCGGGTGTCCAATTCCGCGAGTTGGAGCATGCGGTCGCGGATGGTGGTGATTTGAACCTCGTCGAGAGAGCCGGTCTGTTCCTTACGGTAGCGGGAAATGAACGGCACGGTGCCGCCCTCGGCAAGCAGCTTGGCGGTGGACGTGACGGAGGAAAGGGAAATGCCCGATTCGCGGGCGATGGTTTCGAGATGGTGAGTCATGGGGAAAATGGAGGATCAGAATGGCTGAAGGGCAGCGATAAAAGCAGGTTTCTCGCCGACGGCAAGCCGGACCTCGCGAAAGGGCGATTTGCCTGGGCAGGGACCGATCTCCGAGCGGTCCGAAAGGCAGGGACCGTCTCTCCGAGCGGTCCACGTGCATGGCCAGAGAATGAAAAACCGTTCCGATTCTTTCATTCGCATTTCATTCGCGCGGACCGCTCGGAGCTCGGTCCCTGCCTTGGCCCGTCAATTGGCTTTCCTTACCCGGTGCGGACTGCAAGACTGCCTCCACACTTCATGACACCTCCAAAATGAATCCCAACTGGACCGGACTGATCGCGACATGCGCGAGCGTGGTGTTGTTCGCCAGCCTTTACGGCCCGATCAAACGCCTTGGCCGCGCACGACGGCTCATGCTGTTAGCGGCATCTTCCATCTGCGGGATTCCGGCAGTGCTGTTTGCAACATACTATTTGCACGTCCTTCCGGAATGGGCGTGGTTCTACGAACTGCGATCCTGGAGCGGATCCGAATGGTTGATACTGCCACTGGCCTGCGCGGCGGCCTGTCTGGCAGGGTTTCTTCCGCGGATATTGCTCCCATTCGTGGTGAGCGGCCTGATCGCGATCGCGGTGGTGCCATATCTGAAACCGTTGGTATCACCCGTTAGAGACGCGGATTTCACCGATCTCTGGGAAGGTGGCGCATGTTTGCAGAGCACTGGGTCGTCATGCGGACCCGCGAGCGTCGCGACGATCATGGCACAGCTCGGCATCAAGGAATCCGAGCGGGAAATCGCGCATGCCGCGTTCACCTCCGGCAGCGGCACCGAAGCATGGTATCTGGCCCGCCACGTCCGCTCGAAAGGCCTGTGCGCGGAATTCGATTTCCGTCCCGGTCTGCCCGATGACTTGCGACTCCCCGCCATGGTCGGAGTGAAACTTGGGGCGATGGGACATTTCATCGCGGTGCTGGCCCGCGACGGAGATCAACTCACCGTCACCGACCCGCTCACCGGGATCAAGACGATGACCCTCCAGGATTTGAAAAAACACTGTGAACTGACCGGCTTCCATCTATCCATCACCAGAGACCGCTGAAAAAGGGTCGCTCGATCCTTTTTCGGAAGAATTCAGGTGCGGAAGAATTCAGACGGGATCATGGAACAAGACACAAGACTTCAAGACACAAGACGCAAGAGAAGAGGAAGAAGAATGCGCTCTTCTGAAAAAATGATTCTGTCCAAAATGATTCTGTCATTCACTTGAATCGTCACCCTTTTCCATTGCTTTCCCGTATGATCTTTGCGATTCTTCGGTCCTGTCATTTCACACCATGCTCCCCGAATTCGCCCATTCTCTTTACGAACGTTTCGAGCGGGAAGGAATCCCACTGCTGCTCGCGGGTGGCTGGGCGGTTTGCCATCATGGATATGCTCGGTTGACCTTGGATCTCGATTGGGTATGTGCCCGCTCTCAAGAAAATGAGGCCGTAACGCTCATGGAAACACTCGGATTCACAAAATCCACCGATGGCATGGCGTCGCGCTTTGCCCGCCGATCGGATCCTTCATTCCCCTACATCGATCTCATCTGGGTTGATGACACAACCTTTTCGAAAATGGCGGAGGATGATCCCGAATCCACCCAAAAACACCGGATCCCGGTCATCAACTTTCGGGCTTTGCTGGCAATGAAGCTCTACGCCCTCAAAGATCAGGAATCGAGGAAAGGAAAAGATCTCCTCGATATTCGGTTTCTACTGCAATATGGTCACCACAGGATCAGCGAAGCTGAATTGCAAGCCCTGTGTGAGCGCTTTGCCGGTCCCGATGCCTACGAAAAAGTGCGTTCCTCCACATGAAAGAACTCGAACTTGAATTCGGCGATTTTTCAGATCACCCGCCCCCACCGCAGGTGTCCTTGGGCGTTTACGAGAAGTGGGTGACCGAAGTTTTCGTGAAAAGTAGAAAGGCAAACATGACCCTCGAGGAAATCAAAGTCGACTTCATGAACAACGAAGGCCGTCAGACCGAGGAGTGGCCGGATTTCGGTTGGCGCGCACCGAGCGAGGAGACGGATGCACCGTAAGACTTGACCGGGAATGACGGACAGGTGAGATTTTCCGCATGACACGCGGGAAAATGGCGGAGGTGCTCGATGAGATCGCCTTGTTGCTGGAACTCAAGGGCGAGAACCCCTTCAAGATCCGCGCCTACCGGCAGGGAGCCGAGACAGTAAGGAATTACGAGGGCGACATCGCGGAAATGGCGGAAAAAAACGAACTCACCGGCATCAAAGGGATCGGCGAAGCCCTGCGCGATAAACTGCACGAACTGGCGGTCAGCGGACGCCTGGTGTTTCACGAAAACCTGCGCGCGGAGTTTCCAGAGACGATTTTCGAATTGTTCGATCTCCAAGGTCTTGGACCGAAAAAAGTGAAGGCGCTCCATGACACGCTGGGCATCGCGTCCATCCCCGATCTCAAGGCGGCATGCCAGTCTGGGAAAGTCGCGGAGTTGGCGGGATTCGGCGCGAAAACGCAGGATAAAATCCTCGAAGCCATCGCCCATCATGAAAAATCCACCGGTGAGTTTTTGTTAGGATCGGTCAGTCCGCTGGTCAGCGGGATCCGCGACATGCTGCGCATGCATCCCGAGATTTTACGGGTCGCCGTGGCGGGATCATTCCGCCGTGCGAAGGAAACGGTGCATGATCTGGATTTTCTCGTCGCCACGAAGGAACCGGCGTTGGTATGCGAGGACTTCACCACCTTGCCCGAAGTCGCATCCGTGATCGCCTGTGGCGGGACCAAGGCATCCGTCCGCTTGAAAAATGGCATCCAATGCGACCTCCGCGCGGTGTCCAACGCACAATTTCCCTTCGCCCTGCAATATTTCACCGGCTCCAAAGAGCACAATGTGGCGCTGCGCTCGCTGGCCCTCAAAAAGGGGTTCTCGCTCAATGAATACGGATTCACCGAAACACGGGAATCTAACCAATCACCCCTACCGGATATCCACGAGGAACGCGATATCTATCAAGCGCTCGGCCTGGATTTCATCGAACCCGAACTGCGGGAAAACCGCGGCGAGATCGAGGCCGCAGCGGATCACACGCTGCCACGCTTGATCGAACTCACCCAGCTTCGTGGCACCTTCCACAACCACACCACCGCCTCCGACGGCATCCACACGCTGGAAGAAATGGCCGATGAAGCGATCGAACTCGGCCTGCAATACCTTGGCATCGCCGATCATTCGAAATCTTCGTTCGTCGCCAACGGGCTCGACGAAGAACGCCTGAGCCACCAGATCGATCATGTCAGGGCCCTCAATGCTCACTTTACCGGCTTCCGTTTGTTCGCAGGTTCGGAGGTGGACATTCTCAAAGATGGCTCATTGGATTTCGACGATTCAATCCTCTCCCGCCTCGATTACTGTGTGGCATCCGTGCACAACGTGTTCACCCTGCCCGAGGAAGAAATGACCCGACGCATCTGCCGGGCGATGGAAAACGAACACGTCACCATGCTCGGCCACCTCAGCGGACGCCTCCTCCT
>CAIVKO010000014.1 GCA_903906515.1 Akkermansiaceae bacterium | reverse complement strand
TGTGTCCGTGGTGGCATAGGTGTTGATGTTTCCGATTCACGAGGGGGGCACAAGCGGATACAGCCAGGTCGCGGTGGCCGACGGATGGTTGCAGCTCCAGTGAGCCGCAACCATCGCCTTTGTACAACTCAAGGCTAAAGTCCCTCCCGGATGTCTTTCCGGAGGTCCTCCCAGAGGTCCTCCCAGAGGTCCTCCTCCTGGAGTTCCTCCCGGATGTCGTCACGCTGGTCCTCAAAGTCAGGCTCAAAATACCGCCGACCGATCTTCTCAAGTTCCGAGGCTCCCAGGGCGGTGACAGAAACCGGCCGCACAAAGGAATTCTTAGTGATCATTCCGAGCCAGAGTTCATTGGAATCCGCCGAAAACTTCATTTCCTGTTTACACTTTTCAACCTCTTCGGTCAGGGACGCGGCCGAGAAAATGGACAAAAAGTGTTGAATACGACCGTTGCTGACGGCGGCAAGGCACCAGCCCATGGGACGGCTGTGGCCGTTCTCCTCGCCAAGAAGTTCAACCGCTTCGCTGCCACCGCTATTAGTAGTGATGCGACTAGCAAAGTCCAACTCTTGGTATTTGTAAGGCATGACGACAAACGCATCCGGGCGCCGGGTTTCGCCCTCAACAAGGTAGTACGATGCATTCTGGATATTCGTAAAAATCCAATGGTTCGCTTCTGCTTTGGAGGCGAAAACGAATGGCAGGGCATGGCCCTGATTCTCCACCCAGCAGTAATTGCAATGCGAGCCGAAGTTGACCGCGACAATCACCGAGCACGGTCCTTCGTAGTTGTTGTCGACAGTTTCGGGAGGCTCGTTGAGCAGGTTGGCCCGCTCTGCCGGGTCGGTTTCGGATCCGAGGATCCATTGCTCCAAATTTTTGATATTGTCAGTGTATGCAAATTTGCCATCACAGTAGCGATTGTATCTGACAAGATATTTGGGTCCATTTTTGGAGACGCGCCAGGCGTCGACACGTCCATATTTGCCACCAGGTGCCGCTTCATGACTGAAATCCGGTGGGATGTTATTGTACTCAATCACCTCCATGGCACCACGAAACGTTTTCTCGTTTGCGTAATTAATGAAACTGTCGGGCTCGAACTCTGGGATATCGTGTGGTACGGGTGGGACCTGACACTGAGTCTGGTTGTCATCGGATGCGCATTCGAATTGATCATCCGGGTCGGATTGATCGACCGGGTCGGATTGGAAAACGGAATTCATAGTGTCTGTCGTTTCAGTGTTGTTATGGTCAGTTGCTTGGGAGGCGAATCCTTGATGTTGGTTTCCAAAATCAAATCCTTCCGGGGACCGCGATTCATGGTTTGTTTCGTCAACGGGTTCGGTGATATCCGCAAGCAAATACTGGTAAATTGGCTCACAAGCGGATTCCAAATATTTGATGGCACCCTTGATGCCCATGGCGTCAATTTGCTCCAGTTTCTTAATGTTATCGGCGAGAAATTGATCAAGCACGGTAACTGGTGGGCGTTCGATTTCGTCGCCGGCGCGGATGATACGCCTGAATTCGAGCATGATGTCGTCCATTTTCTTCATTTCGGTGGCGGCAGCCTTTTCTTCCTGGCTGGTGACGATCATGCGGTTCATGGCGCCGTTTTTCAGGATAATCCTAAAATCGGACAAGA
>CAIVKO010000013.1 GCA_903906515.1 Akkermansiaceae bacterium | reverse complement strand
CTAAAAGGTGATAACCGCTATACCCCCGACACCGTCTTCGACACCTTCCCCTGGCCACAAAGCCCGACGCGCCCGCAGATCGAAGCCGTCGCCAAGGAAGCCGTCGCGTTGCGGCAGCTCCGCCGCGATGTCATGGCGAAGATGAACTGGTCCCTGCGCGATCTCTACCGCACCCTCGAAGAACCCGGAGCCAATCCCTTGCGCGAAGCCCAAGCCCGCCTCGACACAGCAGTCCGCGCCGCCTACGCCATGCCCAAGGACGCCGATATCCTCGCGTTCCTGCTAGACCTCAACCAATCCTGCGCCGCCAAGGAAGCCACCGGAGAAAAGATCACGCCTCCGGGACTGCCGTTGCCGGTGGAGGAGCATGATAAGTTCGTGACAAGCGACTGCATTACCATCGAACTGTAGCGGCGGTCTATGACCGTCGCTGGTTTTCCCCGTGGGCGAAATGCCATGGAATAATCGATAACTCAGTTTTGAAAGTTTCCTGAACATCCACTGAAATTCAATCCCATGAGTAATCCTAACAAACCCATTGAAACCAACTGGAAGTTCAGCTTTATCAAGCAAATGAACCACTGGAGGAAGGATGTTCAGCGATTTAATTTCACACCATGAAAACCATCAAGATCACCCTGGAGAAGGAAGGAGCACAGGCCACCGTCACCCACGTCTTTCACTATGATGATTTCCCACTTCAAACCACTTGGGCTGGAAACAAAGAAGCCTTCCAAGCGCCGGATGGCCGGGTGCCAGCCTTCAGAGACGGCATTGAAAACCTCCCGGAAACCGTAGCCTTCCAAGCCAATCTCTGCGGTGCCACCTTCAAGATCGAGGATCTCGGCGGAGAGGCCGTCCGCTGGATGGATCACGTTGATATGTGATTCTTTTCTTCTGTCTTCGGCGAGCTCAGTCGAGTCGTCTCCAAATCTTCTGTCTGCTCCCGCTGGCACCCCTGCCGAGGTGCGATACCATCGCTCGATACGCATCCGGTGGTGTCGCAGTGCTCGACCACCGGCTATAAGCTTAGATCGCTCCGGGATATGGAGATGACCTTCGCTAACTGGCGGTGGACGTATTGCAAAAGAAAATACTAATGAAGAAGCTTCGAACGTCTCATCGGCATCGACGCTCATAGAGCGCCGCTACAAGGCTACGCATTGACTTCGATTTTCATCATGGCATTCTCTCATCCATGAAGCGCAAGCCCAACACATACAGCTGCGTAAAGCCGTCTTTCGCTATAACAAGCCATTAGCACAACCACACCCATGGGCATTTATGATCGCGATTACATGCGCCGCAACGATAACGAGTCGGCCGAGCCACCTCGGTCGACCGCGCCGCAGGGCCTCGCCCTCGCAGGGTGTATCGTCGCAGGAATGCTTATCATCGGTGGAGTCATCCGGCACAATTCCACGGCAAAGGAAGCTGAAATGAGAGAGATGAGGGCCGCAGAGGAGCAACTTCAGTCACTGCTCATTGAGCCTCCTCTAGTGGAGATCGAGACGCCACCGAAGCTGCGCCGGTTGGTGAACGTCAACACGGCGACGATCGATGAATTAAAAACCGTTCCTTACGTTGGTGAGACATTGGCGGCGGCGATCATCTCCCATCGGCCATACAGCTCGCTCGATGAATTGGACAAAGCTCCGGGCATAGGAAAACGAAAGATCGAAATGCTCCGTCCATACATGACGGTGGAACCCATCGGTCAAGAAATTGAGCCGGTGAAGACCGAGAAATAAAATTCTGTTCTTAAAAATCAGAGTAATCAGCGAAATCAGTGGTTAATAATCTCAGCTATTTTCTACTGTAACCGCCCTGAGATCCGGATTTCTTCTTTGGAGTTGATTTCCCGAGGTTCCGGAGCACCCTGTTCTCATACCCAAGCCAATGTCAGACCTACACAAATCATCCGCTCCGCTTTCCGCGCCCCATTGGTATTCCGGGCCGAGGTTGTGGAAATCATTGCGAAAAATCGCAGCAAGTGCTGGCCGCAAAACCTTGATATCCTCTTTGACCCTTTTCTACTGCCTCAAAGATCACGACACGCCGACATGGGCGAAGGGCGTGATCGTTGGCGCGCTGGGATATCTGATTTTTCCCATGGATTTGATTCCCGACATCCTGCCAGGCGTGGGATATGGAGACGACTGGGGTGCGATCGTGGCCGCGCTTGCCACGGTGGCGGCCTATATCAAGGACGAGCACAAAGCCAAGGCGCTGGCCCAAACCGAGCGACTTTTTGGCGTCTCCTACCCGCCAGTGCCGCCGGAGTTTTGTGAATAAATCGACCTCGGAAAACACACCATCAGACGGATGAAGGATTCCGGCCAGGGCTTCAAAATTGTTTTTTAATCACTTGACTTCGCCTGAGATTTCACAAAACTCAGAACGAGTGTTTCTCAGGACTATTCTGAAAAAATCTCACCCTATCTCATCCGTCCAAACTGATGCCAGACTTCCCATCCAGAACGCTTCCCTCCAGAGTGAAACCCACCTCCAGCCAGGGCGCACAGGGCGGCACGGAATCCAACGCCGAAGCGCTAACTCCTGCGATGATTCGAGAAAAGGCCTATAATGATGCCATGCCCCCATCATCAGTCGAGTTGGCAAAAGCCCAGGCGGCAGAACGAGCCTTGGCCCGGGCTAAGGAATACGATCGAATCAACGCCACCGAGAAGGACGATTGGTATTATGTTCAGGGTGACCAGCAATTGGGACCGGTGCCTTTGGACGAACTCAAGGCGATCATCACGGATCTTTCGACAGACCCTCCCGTAGAGCTGGCTTGGCACGAAGGAATGAAAGAATGGAAGCCCGTGTCTGAAATCGCGCTCATTTGCGGCGTTTCACCATTGGCAGCGACTCAAGCTTTCAAACTTCCCGCACCTGCGAGAAGACCTGGAGACGGCGCTTAGCCGCAGCAAGGACGATACTTGAGTCAACTCCTAACGAGGAGTCATGCACGACTCCCCGGCCAGCCACCCGGTTGAGAATGCAATCTGGAGGTTGTAGCCGCCGGTGTCCGCATCGAGATCGATCATTTCTCCTGCGAGGTAGAGGTTTTTGATCAATTTGGATTCCATGGTTCTGGTATCGATTTCCGTGGTCACCACGCCACCGGCAGTGACGATGGCTTCCTTGAACGGGCGGCATCCGGTGATGATGAATCTAAGATCCTTCATGAGCAGGAGAATTTTCCGGCGGTCTTTCGCGGTCAACTGATGGCCCACCATCGCGCCGTTGACGCCGGTTTTTCCAAGGAAAACCGGGATCATCGGAGCTGGCAGCCACTTCCTGAAAATTGAGTCCATCCGAATCCTGCCGTTTTCGGCTAGATCTCGGATCAAGCGGGCATCGAGTTTGGCTTCATCAAGCGCGGGTTTCAGATCCACCGACAGCTCCACCCGGTTTTTTTCCCTCAATGCATCCACCACAAATCGGCTCATGGTGAGGATGATGGGACCTGAAACCCCGAACTCGGTGAAGAGCATCTCTCCGAATTCCTCCTTCGCTTTTTTGCCATTCAGCCAAACCGATCCCTTCACATTTCTGAGGCTCAGACCCTTCATGCGCTGGGCCGTGTTCCCCTCGGTTTCCAACGGGACCAGTGATTGATGTGGCGTTTTGATCGAGTGTCCGACCGAACTGGCGAAGCGGTAACCATCGCCATCCGAACCCGTGGCCGGATAAGATTTACCGCCGGTACAAAGAATGATGTTTCGTGCGAGAAGTGTCTGAGATCCGGAGTTTGAGTGGACATTCAATCCGACCACCTCACCGTTTTCAACGATCAGGCCCGTCACCTTGTGGCCGCAGCGGATCTCCACCCGGTGGCGAGCACCCGATTTCACCAGCGCGTTGACCACATCCGCGGCTTTGTTGGAGACGGGAAACACCCTCCCCCCTCGTTCGACCACGGACGGACATCCGTTAGTTTCTAGCAGATTGATGACATCGTGGGAGAAAAACTTCGAGAAGGCATGCCTGAGGAAACGGCTGTCCGGATGAATGTGTTTGAGAAACTCATCCTGCGTCGCGCTGTTGGTGATGTTGCACCGGCCCTTGCCGGAAATCAGGATTTTCCTGGCGGCCCGTTCCATTTTTTCGAGGACCAGCACGCAACCGCCGAGTTCCGCCGCCCTAGCCGCAGCGACGAGCCCCGCCGCGCCGGCACCGACCACGATGACATCGTAAGGATTGTTCATGGCTTTGGTTTTTTCGGTGGAGCGACCCAGGTACGCGGGTTGTCCGGCCACGGGTGGCGCGGATAACGGCCTGCGACTTCCTTTTTCATCTGCGAGTATCCAGTCGCCCAGAAGCCCTTGAGATCCTTGGTCATCTGCCAGGGTTTCTGACCGGGTGTTAGAATATGCACCAACAGGGGAACTCGCCCGCCCGCGATCATCGGAGTCTCCCAAACGCCGATGAGATGGGAAACCCGCACGGATATGAACGGATCTTTTCCCGGCTCGTAGGTGATCTTGCAGGACTGGCCGTTTGGCAGATCGATGCGTTCCGGACAGTAGGAATCAAGCGCCGCTCGCTGCGCGGCGTTGAGCCATTCACGCAGCACGCGCCAGACGTTGGCCTCCTTGATGTCCTTGTAGGCCACCGATCCATGGCAGATCTGGGCGATGGCGTCGGCGCGGTCGGTTTCACTCCAGCCGGGCATCCCGAGTTCAGGCATCGCTCTTCCTAACAATTCAAGCCGCGCGGCCCACTGGTCCACGGAATGATCCCAGTTCTTCAACACCAACTCGCCTGATAGAACGCGGGCCGCGAGAATCTCCGCCGCTTGGTCGAGGTTGATGTTGTGGTCGCTCTCCTTGGTTTCCAGCACCAGGTCACGGAAGCGGGTTTCCTTGCGTGAGACGACGCGGCGGCGCGTCTCATCCCATGCCGCGCCGTCGGTGGTCGTCAGATCATCCGGAAACAAGGCTGCCAGCCATGCGGGATCGATGGCGGTGGCGCGGCGGAGGTGCACGATGATTTCCCTGGCTTCGACTTCGGTGATTTCCGCAGCGACGAAAGCCGGAGCGTTTTTCACGCAGGATTCCTCGTCGAGCTTCCCCCTGCGGTTGCCCACAAGCCGGCAGGCGAGCGTGCCTTGATTGAAGCGGATGGCGAGTTGGTCGCTGAATGCGGCGAGCATCGCGTGACCCACTGCCTCGCGGCGGGCTTTGAAATCGACAGGCTGCCATTCCCAACCGAAGCGCGCGGCCAGCGAGCAGAGGCGGTCGAATCCCTGGGCTGTCTCGCGCGCGCCACGGGCGAGGATGCCGAGTTGACCGCACCGCTGCGGATCGAACTTCATCGCCTCCGCAGATTCGAAGGCACGCCATTCTCCGGCGAAATCCGTGTCGTCATCGGCGAAAAGAAAATCCTTCCTGCCGACACCGCCGCGTTTGTTGGTGAAGATACCTTCTCCCTGAACGGCCGCAGCGATGAAAGCGGTTTCCGCGATGCAACCGTGCTCGTATCCGGCCAGCATCAGGCGTGAGAAGCGTGGCTCTAACGGAAGCGCAGCCATCTTCAATCCTTCTTCGGTCAAGTCGCCCACGAGATCAAGCGCGCCGAGGTCGTGCAGCAGGTGTTCCGCGCGAACGAGAGCAGCCTCGGTCGGCGCGTCAAACCAACGAAAATCACGAGTTTCAAAAACCCCGGCAGCCTTGAGCAACAGCACGGCTTCCGCGAGATCCACGCGGTGGACTTCCGGGGCCTCGAATGCGGCGCGGCGCGCGTGATCCGCCTCGCTCCACAGCCGGAATGCGCGGCCTGGCGCGGTGCGTCCGGCGCGGCCCGCACGTTGCTCGGATGCGGCTCGTGAGATTTTTTTGATGAGCAACGTGTTGATGGCTCGGCGCGGTTCATACGAGGCGATGCGGGCGAGACCGGAATCGATCACCGTTCTAACACCATCGATGGTCAGCGATGTTTCCGCGACGTTGGTGGCAACGATGATCTTCGGTTTTCCGCCGGGAGCGATGGCCGCTTCCTGCGCAGCAGGCGGCAACGAACTGTAGAGAGGAAACACATCCCAACCCCGAGTGGTGGATCCTTGTTCCAGCAGCTCGATGGTTTTCCGGATTTCATGCGTGCCCGGCAGGAACATCAGGATGTTTCCCGCATCCGGCATCGCCATCGCCTCACGGCAGATGCCGGCCATTTTCTCCCACACGGGGATTTCGCGGGGTGGCCCGCCACGCCGGTCATTCACCTGAGGCCGATCCGGCCGATACAGCACATCCACCGGATACAATCGTCCGCCAGCCTCCAGCGTGGTGCAGGGTGTTAGAAATTCCGCGAGACCTGCGGTTTCCAACGTGGCGGACATGACCAGCACCCGTAAATCCGGGCGCGGGCCGTCTTGCAGATCGAGGCAACGTGAGAGAGCGATGTCCACGGCCAGGCGGCGCTCGTGGAATTCATCGAAGATCACCGCGCCCACACCTGATAATTCCGGATCGTCCTGGATCCAGCGTTGGAACACGCCGTCAGTCAGATAGAGGATGCGGGTGTCCGCACCGTATTTCGTATCGAAGCGCACGGCATAGCCTACCTCCCGGCCGATCATGGCACCACGTTGTTTCGCCACCCATCCGGCAAGCAGGCGGGCGGCCATGCGGCGTGGCTCGATCACCAAAATCATGCCGGAAATCCCAGCATCAAGAATCATTCCCGGCACAGCGGTGGATTTTCCCGATCCCGTAGGGGCCTTGAGCAGCACCCGCGACCGGTCGCCCGCGCTTACGGCTGAGCGCAGGGAATCGGCGATTTCAAAAACAGGCAACTGCACACGCAAGGGTGTGCCCTGAAAAAGAGCGGGCGGAAAGGGTAAAAATCCACGAGACCTGACGAATCAATCCTTATGGAATATGATTTCACCGTGTTGGGCATCAGCCTGGATGAGATCACCATCCACGAATTTCCCATCGAGCACGTCGAGACTCAACGGGTCGAGCAAGTGGTGCTGGATGGCACGTTTGAGCGGGCGGGCACCATACACCGGATCGTATCCTTGGTTGCCGAGGAATTCCTTCGCGCTTTCCGTGAGGGCAAGGGCGAGACCTTGTTTGGCAAGGCGCTTGCGCACGCGGTCGAGTTGGAGATCGACGATCGTGGTGATCTCTTCGCGCTTGAGGCGGTCGAAGATGATGATTTCATCGATACGGTTGAGGAACTCGGGCCGGAAGTGGCTGCGCAGGGCATCGGTGACTTTGGCTTCGCGTTGCTCGGCGTTTTCCTCGTTGAGGATGTATTGCGAGCCAATGTTGGAGGTGAGGATGATGACCGTGTTGCGGAAGTCCACGGTGCGTCCCTGGCCATCGGTGATGCGTCCGTCATCGAGGACCTGGAGCAACACATTGAAAACATCGTGGTGGGCTTTTTCAATCTCATCGAAGAGCACGACACAATACGGTTTGCGTCGAACGGCTTCGGAAAGCTGTCCTCCTTCTTCATAGCCGACATACCCGGGCGGCGCGCCTATCAAACGGGAGACGCTGTGTTTTTCCATGTATTCGGACATGTCGATGCGGATCATCGCACCCTCGTCATCGAAGAGAAACTCGGCGAGGGCTTTTGAGAGTTCGGTTTTCCCGACACCGGTGGGGCCAAGGAAGAGAAACGATCCAATCGGCCTGTTCTCGTCCTGCAATCCGGCACGGGCACGACGCACGGCATTGGAAACGGCCTTGATCGCCTTTTTCTGGCCGACCACACGGGCACCGAGGCGATTCTCCATCTGCACGAGTTTTTGTTTTTCGCCTTCTTGCAAGCGGTTGACCGGGATGCCGGTCCACGCGGAAACCACGCGGGCGATGTCCTCCTCGGTGACTTCCTCTTTGAGGATCGCACCGTTTTTCTGCAGCACGGCCAGGTTGTCCTTGGCGGCTTCGAGGGCCTTGTGGGCTTCCGGAAGATCGCCATAGGTGATTTGTGAGGCACGTGTTAGATCACCGATGCGCTGGGCGCGCTCGGTTTCTCCCTTGAGCGTCTCGATCTTCTCCTGCGCGGTCCGCACCTGATCGATGATGGCTTTTTCATTTCGCCACTGGGCCATGAGGCCGGACGATTGCTCGCGAAGGTTCGCCTGCTCTTCCTTCACCTTTTCGAGTCGGGCGGCTGAGGCTTTGTCGGTCTCTTTTTCGAGAGCCTTCTTTTCCATTTCGAGCTGCATGATCTGCCGCTCCAGCACATCGATCTCGGTTGGCATTGAATCGAGTTCGATCTTGAGGCGAGACGCCGCTTCATCGATCAGATCGACCGCCTTGTCCGGCAGGAAGCGGTCGGAAATGTAGCGGTCTGATAGAGCGGCGGCGGCAACAAGCGCGCCGTCCTGGATACGCACGCCGTGGTGAACTTCGTAGCGTTCCTTGAGCCCGCGCAGGATGGCGACGGTGTCCTCGACGGATGGTTCGCCGACCATGACCGGTTGGAATCGTCGCTCGAGCGCGGCGTCCTTTTCGATGTACTTGCGGTATTCATCGAGCGTGGTTGCGCCGATGGTGTGGAGTTCGCCGCGTGCGAGCTGGGGTTTGAGCAGGTTGGAGGCATCCACCGCGCCTTCGCTGGCACCCGCTCCGACAATGGTGTGGAGTTCATCGATGAACAAAATGATCTGACCCTGGGCATCGGTGACCTCCTTGAGGAATGCCTTGAGACGGTCTTCGAATTCACCGCGGTATTTCGCACCGGCGATCATGCCGCCGAGGTCCATGGTGATGACACGCTTGTTTTTCATCGAGTCCGGCACATCTCCGGAAACGATGCGGCGGGCGAGTCCTTCGACGATGGCGGTCTTGCCGACGCCGGGTTCGCCGATGAGCACGGGATTGTTCTTGGTGCGCCGTGAAAGCACCTGCAACACGCGGCGGATCTCGTGGTCCCGGCCGATGACTGGATCAATTTTCCCTTCCCGCGCACGGGCCGTTAGATCGGTGCCGTATTTTTCAAGCGTCTGGTATTTCCCCTCCGGATTTTCATCGGTGACCTTCTGGGATCCGCGAACGCTCTTGACGGCCTCCTCTGCCTTTTTCTCATTCATCCCGGCCTCCTTGAGCAACTTGCCGGCAGGCGAGTCGCCCTTGAGAGAACCTAACAGGAAATGCTCGACACTGAGGAAATCATCCCCCATGGCCACGCGGGCGGCATCCGCGGATTCCAGCGTGGCGCGTAGCCCGATGCTGATCTGCGGCTGCGTGGTGGCACCTTGGACACTCGGCTCACGCGACAACGCGCTGGCCACCGCGGCCTTGAGACGCGTGATGTCAACGCCCGCCTTCTGTAGGATGGGCACGGCGATGCCGCCCTCCTGCTGGAGCAGGGCCAACAGAACATGCGCGCTCTTAAGTTCCGAGTGCGCGGATTTCGAGGCGATGCCCTGTGCCGAGTGCAATGCCTCCTGGAGTTTCTGCGTGATTTTTTCGAGTCCCATGGTCGTGTTTTGTTTCTTGAAACAAGCTAGCAACTCCGGCTGAAATTGCAAGTGAATCACCTGGCTCACTGCGGGGGGCGACCCTGAAAGCAAAATGTCTCTACCGAACCTTACAAAACTGAATCCGGTCATCGAGCGCTTCGAGACGAATCGTCTGACCCGCTGTGATTTTCCCGCTCAGCAGGGCCTCGGCGACCAAAGTGCCTATCAACCGGTCCATCACTCGCTCAAGATTTCTCGCGCCGTATTCCTCGCTGAATCCTTCCCGAAGGATGAGTTCTTCGGCGCTCTCGCTCAACTCCACGCGAACGTGGCTGGTGCGTCTCGCACCAGGCCGTCCAGGTGGCGTCTCGCCGCCTGAATTCTCTACCCGCCGAAGCACCTCCACATTCTCCAACCGCTCATTCAACACCTCCACCAGATTCCCAAGAATCTCCCGCGCCGTCTCCATTCCCAGCGGTTTGAAATGCACAATTTTCGTCAGTCGATTCACCAACTCCGGCCGCAAGTGCTTCCCGATCGCCTCTTCCACCGTGGCGCGGGCATCCTGCCCGCCGCCTTCTTCCTCTTCCATCCCAAAACCCATTCTCCTTTTCTTCACCACCACACTCCCCAAATTGCTCGTCAAAATAATCACCGATTCCCGGAAGTCACATTTCCTCCCCTGCGCATCGGTTAGCATCCCTTCATCGAAGATTTGCAAAAACAGATCCAGAATCTTCGGGTGCGCTTTTTCGATCTCATCGAACAACACCACGCTGTAGGGATGCGTGCGGATCGCGTCGCTGAGTTGGCCAAGCTGCGCGAGTTGTTTGGCGGTGGGGAGTTTACCTTTGAATTCACCCGGGAGTTTCTACTGCAATTGATAGGCGGCGACGCCAACGGGATTGGCCTTGGAGCGCAGGCCAATGGCACCGGTGAGGTCGATCCACTTTTTTGCGGAGAGGAAGAAGCTGTTCCGCACGGCTTCGTTTTTAATTCCCTCGAATTCGAGGGAATTAAAATCCGGGTTGTTGATCTGCTCCCAGACACCGAGGAATAGGACAGTGTCCTTATTCTTGAGCCACTGCTCGATCAATGCCCCTGCTCCATCGAAATTCCGCACCATGTCGGTGAGTGAGATGTAGTCTCCGCTGGGCTGTCCGACTCTGCCGGTGGCATGGTGAGGGCGAAGTTGTTTTGCGCCTTGCCCGAACGAAGGTGGAGTTGGTTTTGGATTTGAATTTCCAAGATAGCGCGGCTCCAACCGTGGGTGAGGGTTTCGCGGATGTAAAATTCGCGGGCGGCGGAGTCTTTGACCATTTGGATGAGCCGGATGATCTGGCCCCAGGGCAATTGCGAAACAGGTTGTTTCGCAATTGGGCCTTCCGGGAATGCCTCGGCAAAGAGCTTCATGGATAGAAGGTTGCGGGAAGACAGTCCGCCCATGTCGGGGAAGACTTCCTGAAAGTCGGCGGCAAGGCGGTCGATGACTTTGGCTCCCCAAGCGGCTTCCTGCTGGCGGGCGAGAATGATTTTTTCGCTGTGCCAATAAGCTTCGATCACAACGGGATTGGCCGCGAGAATGGCACGGATGCGGGCGTTGCTGAGGTGGGTCTTGATCTCCTGAAGCGTGGCGGCGTAGGTCTCTGGTAACGCCGAGGTAGGTGGGGCCACCGGGAAAATCGCCTCGGGCCGGGTGCGTCCTCGGGAGATGCGAGACTCTTCCGCTGGTTTCGGGCTGGGCTTGCGTGGTTTAGATGGCATTTTTGAAATTCGAAAGAGTGTTGATCATGGTGTCTTCGAGGTTTTTCATGACCTTTGCTTTGGGAGTGCGACTAGCAGTTTTCCGGCATCCGTGTAGCGATCTTTGGGATTGCGGACGAGGGCTTTATCGATGGTGGCGGCGAGGTTTTTCTCGAGTCCCGGCATTCTATCGCGGATGGGGACGGGGTTTTCGTTGAGGATGATGTCGATGGGGTCGCGCTTGGGATCGAAGCGGTAGGGGAATTTTCCGGTTAGGAGTTGATAGAGGGAAGCGGCGAAGCTCCAGACGTCGGAGACGGGTTTGACGTATTTAAAATTGGTGATTTGTTCCGGTGGCATGAACACGGGCGTGCCCGCGTAGTTGCCGGTCATGCTCATGCCGCTGAGGCCGGCTTTCTGGAAATTCTTGGCGAGGCCGAAGTCGGAGATTTTGGCGCGGTTGCGGTGGAGTAGGATGTTGTGTGGCTTGATGTCGCGGTGGACGAAGCCTTCCTTGTGCGCTTCGCCGAGAGCTTAAGATCAGCACTCACGGGGGTAAGTCCCTCTGCATTCACGAGCACGACGGTCATTTTCCGGCGCACCATATCATGGTCCGACTTCGGACGAGCCTCCCGTCGGATCCAGCGCGATGAAAAGAAAAAAGCCGGACAGGTTTCCCTGTCCGGCTTTTTTTGAATCCGAGCGACGGTCATAGACCGCCGCTACAGTTGGCGAATTTACATCATGCCGCCCATTCCGCCCATGCCGTGGTCGTGACCACCGCCGCCGCCAGATGGCGCTTCCTTGGCAGGAAGGTCGGTGATGACGCACTCGGTGGTGAGCAGGAGGCCGGAGATGGAGGCCGCGTTTTGCAATGCGGTGCGGGTGACCTTGGTGGGGTCCACCACGCCGGAGGCGATGAGGTCTTCGTAGGTGTCGGTGGCCACGTTGTAGCCGAATCCGTCCTTGTTGGTCTTGACCTTCTCAACGATGAGGGCGGCTTCGCGGCCGGCGTTGGCGACGAGCTGGCGAAGCGGAGCTTCCACGGCGCGGGCGACGATGCCCATGCCGGTCTTCTCGTCTTCGTTGGCAGCGGCGTCACAGCACTTGGCGGCGCAAGCAGCGGCAAGAGCGCGGATGAGCGCGGTGCCACCGCCGGCGACGATGCCTTCTTCAACGGCCGCACGGGTCGCGTGGAGGGCGTCTTCAACGCGGGCTTTCTTTTCCTTCATCTCGGTTTCGGTGGCAGCACCGACGTTGATGACGGCCACACCGCCGGCGAGCTTGGCGAGGCGCTCTTGGAGCTTCTCGCGGTCGTAATCGCTGGTGGTATCTTCGATCTGGCGACGGATCTGATTGACGCGGCCGGTGATGGCTTCGGAAGTACCGCCGCCTTCAACGATGGTGGTATTTTCCTTGGTGACGGTGATGCGCTTGGCTTCGCCGAGATCACTGAGTTCCACGCCTTCGAGCTTGATGCCGAGGTCTTCGGTGATGACGCGGCCACCGGTGAGGATGGCGAGGTCTTCGAGCATGGCCTTGCGGCGATCGCCGAAACCAGGAGCTTTCACAGCGGCGATGTTGAGGATGCCGCGGAGCTTGTTCACGACGAGAGTCGCGAGGGCTTCACCTTCGACGTCTTCGGCGATGATGAGCATCGGGCGGCCGGTCTTGGCAACCTTTTCAAGGAGCGGAAGCATGTCCTTGAGGGACGAGATCTTCTTCTCGTTGATGAGGATGTAGGCGTTCTCAAGGAACACTTCCATGGACTCGGGATTGGTGACGAAATAAGGACTGAGGTAGCCTTTGTCGAACTGCATGCCTTCGACGACTTCGAGGGTGGTTTCGATGCCCTTGGCTTCTTCCACGGTGATGGTGCCGTCCTTGCCGACCTTGTCCATGGCTTCCGCGATAATGCCGCCGATTTCCGCATCGGAGTTGGCGGAGATCGATGCGACTTGGGCGATTTCCTTGGCGTCGGAGACGGGCTTGGAAAGAATCTTGAGTTGGGCGACGATCGCTTCGGTGGCCTTCATGATACCGCGTTGCAGCGAGATCGGATTGGCACCGGCGGTGACGTTGCGAAGACCTTCCTTGTAGATGGCTTCGGCAAGCACGGTGGCGGTGGTGGTGCCGTCGCCGGCGATGTCGGAAGTCCTGCTGGAAACTTCGCGGATCAATTGGGCGCCCATGTTTTCATAGGGGCACTCCAGTTCGATTTCCTTGGCGACGGAAACGCCGTCCTTGGTGATGGTGGGCGAGCCGTATTTCTTGTCGATGATGACATTGCGACCGGCAGGTCCGAGG
>CAIVKO010000012.1 GCA_903906515.1 Akkermansiaceae bacterium | reverse complement strand
GCACGAATTCCGAGGAAACCAGCGACGGTCACAGACCGCCGCTACAGTCCGCGACTTGCAACCCCGGCATCGCCATCAACTCCGATTTCCTCGACGGCCTCCCCACCACCGAAGCCAAGGCGAAGATGATCGACTGGCTGGAGTCTAACAATCTCGGCAAGCGCCGCATCCAATACAAACTCCGCGATTGGCTCTTCTCCCGCCAGCGTTACTGGGGTGAGCCGTTTCCAATCATCTGGAAAGACGGTCACCACCACGCCATTTCCGAAAGCGACCTTCCGCTGCTCGCACCGCCGCTCGACGACTACAAACCCTCAGGTACACCCGATCCGCTTCTCAGCAAGGCCACCGAATGGGTGCATCTCCCCGATGGCTCCATCCGCGAAACCAACACCATGCCCCAATGGGCGGGCTCCTGCTGGTATTACCTCCGCTACTGCGATCCAACTAACACCAACCGCTTCATCTCCAACGAAGCCGAAGCCTATTGGACAGGCAGGGACCGATCTCCGAGCGGTCCGATGACTGAGTCCGCGAACGGAGCCTCGAAAGACGGACGTTTCGGAAAAACGTCCCTGCCTACCGGCATGGTGGACTTATATGTCGGAGGCACCGAACACGCCGTGCTCCACCTGCTCTACGCCCGTTTCTGGCACAAGGTGCTCTTCGATCTCGGCCACGTCACCACCCCCGAACCATTCCAAAAGCTCGTCAACCAGGGGCTCATCCTCGGCGAGGACGGCCAGAAGATGTCCAAGTCCCGCGGCAACGTGGTGAACCCGGATGACGTTGTTTCCGAATACGGAGCCGACGCACTGCGCCTCTACGAAATGTTCATGGGCCCACTCGAACAGGTGAAACCCTGGCAAATGAAGGGCGTCGAAGGAGTTTCCCGTTTCCTCGCCCGCGTCTGGCGTGTGGCATTCGAAGAACAACAGGACGGAAGCTGGCAGATTTCACAGAAAATCCAGGACGTGCCTTGCACTGACAAAGAACTGCTCCGCGTCGTGCACGAGACGATCAAAAAAGTCGGCGAGGATATCGAGAAACTCAGTTTCAACACCGCCATCTCGCAGATGATGATCTGCACCAACGCCTTCACCCAAGCAGAGATCGTGCCATTGAAGGAGTTCACCCAGTTTCTAACCGTCCTCAATCCCTTCGCTCCCCACCTTGCGGAAGAGATCAACGCGCGCGTGGCGGCGATCACCGGTCGCCGCTCGTCTCTTCTATCCGAATCCCCCTGGCCCGCCTATGATCCCGAAGCCCTCATCCGCAGCGAGATCGAGTTCATCATCCAGGTAAATGGCAAACTCCGCGACCGCCTCATGCTCTCCAAGGACGCCGACGAAGCCACCGCCACCGCCGCAGGCCTCGCCAGTACCAAGGTCAAGGAGCACACCGACGGCAAGACCATCCGCAAGATCATCTTCGTCCCCGGCAAGCTGCTCAACATCGTGGCAAACTGAAGCCGGCACCCGGGTTTCCCATAATCCCTCAATTTTTGTTAGCAAATCCTGCTGACGATCGTCCGAATAATCGGGAGGAGCAAAGATGACCAACTCCCGGCAAGGCTCGGAAATCCCGTCAGGTTTCTCCTTGACGTGGGGGTTTGCGTTTCACTAGCGTATTGACTGATTCATTCAGAACCAACCCCATACACATCATGAAAAAATACATCGCGGAATTCATTGGCACCTTCTTTCTTGTGCTCACCATCGGCTGCACGGTGATTCCGGGTGCAGCGGGGGTCATCGCGCCGCTTGCCATTGGCTCGGCACTGATGGTCATGGTTTATGCCGCAGGGCATATTTCCGGCGGTCATTTGAATCCGGCGGTCACACTGGCGGTCTGGCTCCGCGGTCGTTGTGACACTAAGGACGTGGTGCCTTACATCATCAGCCAAGTGGCGGCGGCGTCACTTGCCGCCATGGTGGTGGGCTTTCTCTATGGTACCGCCAAGGCACCAATGGTCATCGCCAGTGCGGATGTGCCCAAGGCCCTGCTGGCCGAATTCCTTTTCACCTTCGCCCTCGCGTATGTGGTTCTCAACAGCGCCACGGCTAAAGGCACTGCCAACAATTCATTCTACGGTCTGGCCATCGGATTCACCGTGATGACGGGTGCGTTCGCGGTCGGCGGCATTTCGGGTGGCGCATTCAACCCCGCAGTCGCCGTGGGTATCGGACTGATGAAATTGGTGAATCTTTCCCAGATCTGGATCCACATTGTGGCGGATCTTGCCGGTGGTGCCGCCGCGGCAGTGATCTTCAAGCTGTGCAATGCCGAAGATAAATAAGGAGGCTCCTGATCAGGGTTTGCCATCCTTCACGTCCACCTTGTAATCGCCGAGCGCCCATTGGATGCCGGCGAGATAATGGCGCACAACTTTGGGATTCCAGTAGATCTCATGGTTGTGGCCGAGCGAGCAATAAAACACGCGGCCCTTGTCCCAGTGGCGTGCCCAGGCGATACCGAAGTCACCATCGGTACGTTTGATGCCTTTGCGCGTCATGTCGGTTTTTTCAGTATCGAGGCGCAGCAGCATGTGGACGGCCTTCGAATCATAGGGATCCTTGAGCTGATAGATCTCTTCCGGGAACTCGACATTCTTCCCTTCGAACATTGCGACGAGTGGGTGTTTTTCCTGACCGGGCTCGACTTTCACGCTCACCGGGCAATCCGCCGTCCACGGGTGGCCATCGAAATACCCGTTGACCATTTTGCCGTATTCCGGCCAATCGTAGCAACAATCGACAGCGGCATGAATGCCGATGTAACCGTGACCGGATTTGATGAATTCCATCAGGTTGCTTTTCAAACGAGTCTCACGTTTAGACGCCTCAGCTTTTTCCTCGTCGGTCATCTTTTTGCGTTCGTTAGGCTGCACAGAAAAGATATTCATCGTCGGGCTCAGGAAAAGCACGGCGTCGAAGGATTTGAGTTGGTCGGCCTCGAAGACATCGAGCTCTTCAGAGATCACGGTTTCGAAAGCTCCGGTTTTACGGCCCATTTCGGTTAGTGCGATCTTGCCGGTGGCGATGGAAGCATGGCGGAAACCATTGGTTTTGGAGAAAACCAGCAGCTTCCGAGGTTTTTCCGGTTTGGCAAAAGGCTTTTCAGGCAAGGCCTGGCTGATTTTTTCGGCAGCGCCCGAAGGGGCTTGTTCTGCGGCTTGGCATTGGGCCACGGCGATGAACATGGTGGCGCCGGTCAACAAACATGGGATCATCTTTTTCATGGTAGTTGGGAGAATGGGTGGAAATCTTGTTTCTACGGGCAAATTTTTTCAGCGTGAAGTGGGAAGGCGGATCAACTTTCCGGGCTGCTCAAGTAAGGCTTGACCAAGGCCGAGTAATCGAGATCACCCAGTCCCGCCTCACACAAATCCGTTAGGCGGCGCGAAACGGCGGCGATGCCCGGTGTTTCGAGGCCGGCTGAATCCGCCAGGGCAAGCATGTAGCGCGTATCCTTGCCCATGTTGGCCAACGAGAAGTGGGTTTCGAAATTCCCGGCAACCATCGTCGGAAATTTCATCGCAGTGAGCGGTGAGGCGCTGACATTTTCAGCGACCGCCCGGATCAGGCAATCCACCGGCACGCCATGGTTCGTGGTGATGGCGAGGGCCTCCGCCATGGCTTGCACAGTGCAGGCGGAAATCAGGTTGGTGGCCAGCTTCACCACCGTGGCCGTGCCCGCCAGACCGCAGTAGAGGCGGGACTTGCTGGTTATGGAAAGGTAGCCATCCATTTCATCCGCCAGCGTGGGATCACCAGCAATGTAATAAACCAATTGGCCATTGCCAGCAGCGGTCTTGCTGCCGGTGAATGGCGCGTCCAAAAACCGGCAGCCGCGTGTCAAAGTGATGTTCTCCAACCATTGGGTGGTTTCGAGATCGACGGTCGAATGGTTCAGGATGATCTGGCCCGGTTGCAAAACCAAGGCGATGCGTGTGACCACCTCGCGCAAGGCGGGAGAATCTTTCAGATAGATCGATATCACCGCCGCACCTTGCACGGCTTCTTCCGGAGTGGCGGTCTCTTCTGACAACCCTTTAGGCGAACGGTTCCAGCAGATTACCTTGCAACCGGCATCCACCAATCGCGCGTATGCTCGCGAACCAATGATGCCAAGCCCGAGCACCGCCACTTTTTCCGGTAATGCCATGATTATTTTTTCCGTTGCAGAGCGAGGCCTACCAATTCAGCAGCCTTCTGGCGGATTTCCTTCATCATTTCCGGTGTAGGATTCTGACCCTCCTTGAGCACCATCTCGGTGCGCAAGCCCGCTAACAGATCGCGCATTTTCAAATAATTCGGGCGCTCGGATATGCGCGGTTCCAAGCCAGCTACCGACTCGGTGTAATAGTCCGCGATGTCCTCACGCATCACCTTGCGGGCGCGCTCCACGGAAAACTGCTTGTCCACCGCCACCGTCGATACTTCCAGGGCACGAATCCATCCGCCAAGGGAAATGAGATGGGCCAGATCGGCATCGCGCAAGATCACCAATTCGGCTTCCACATCGCGCTGGGTGGCGGAGAGTTCCTTTTTCAATTCTTCGACTTTCTTTTCCTTGGCGCTTTGCAGCAATGCCGCGGAGTGGCGGTTCACACGGTCTCCCGCGCCCAGCGCCTTGCCGTAACGGGTGAGTTCCTTCGCCAAGTCTGGCACTTTTTCCAATTGCTCGGCCTGCACCACAATAAACCCGTCGGCAATGAGAAAACCTAATTCCATGGCGAGATCCGCGCGGTCGATCGGCATGCGCTCGGGCATCTTGCGCTCGGTCTCCAGCCACGGTAGGGGCATCAGAAATCTCAGGGTATCAAACAACTTCGAGATCGAGGGTGCGGTGTATTCATTGACGGCGAGTTCTTCGCGCATGTGAGCATCATCAATCAAGTCCTCAGGGATTGGGGGGCGCTCGGCGGCAGGGAGATCCGGCTTCCCTTCGTTCGCCGCATTGATCGAAAGCGGCACCACCGCTAAAACCGCAAATAGGCATGCCAATCGGATTCTCATGCCGGAGGTTGGCATCATTCGCCGCGTTTCGCAATGCACAAAATGCACTCCAAAAATGCCTCATTGACTGCTATCGGCGCAAAGCTGCAGCGGCTGGCTCTGATTTTTCGGGACGGCATCCCAATTTTTAAGGAAAGCCTCGATTTCCGTAAACAGGTGCTGGCAGTGTTTATTCCACTTCGCGGCACCAGATAGGATCAGGGCGCTCTCGCGCACACCGGTGAATCGGATTTCCTCAGCTCCCAGCGCACGCAAGTCGGTCAGCTCGGTCCGAAGGGTTTCAAAAAACGCGAGTTCGAAGCCATTGCCAGCAACCATCGCGGAGTGGACGAGCGAGACTGTCACCGGTGGTGCCAAGGGTTCAAGTTTCTGGGCGATACGCTCGCAGCCAATCTGGACGAGCATTCGGCGCATCCGATCAAAAAGATCCCCAATTTGCAGGAGCTTGAGCGGACAGCGCGTCTCCAAGTATTTCACAATTCCGCTGCGAATATCATCCACGAACGGGAAATCCTCATGCTCGGCGGCACGGGCGGCACGACGCAGCGCGTCATCCAACCACGAGGTGCCGTAATCGATCACTTGGTAGCGGCCGATCTGGAGTGCTGGACGGTTGCTGATAAAGCAAATCACGGGCGTAGGAAAATGTGAAAGTGGGTGTTTTTAGAAAGTGTGGACGGAATCAATCTTTGAACAAACGGCGTTGCATCGGATCGCGAGCGGCCCGACGGGAGAGCGACTGGATCTCCTGGATGAATTCGTTCACATCGTTGAACTGACGGTAAACCGAAACGTAACGCACGTATGCCACCGGATCGATCTGATGCAACTTGTCCATCACCTTGCCACCGATGATCGAGGACGGCACTTCGTTGACATGGTCCTTGTGAAGATCGGTTAGTATTTCCTCCACAGCGCGATCCAATCGGTCCATCGGCACCGGACGTTTCTCGCAAGCCTTGATCAGCCCGCTCATCAACTTTTCGCGGTTGAGCGCCTCGCGGGTGCCGTCGCGTTTGATCACCCGCAGTTCGGTTCGCTCGATTTGTTCGTAGGTTGTGTAGCGATAGTTGCATCGCATACATTCGCGTCGACGACGAATGGTGGTCCCATCCTTCGAGGATCTGGAATCGAGGACTTTGTCTTTGAGTGAACCGCATTGGACGCAACGCATGAAAGCTGGTGGGGCAACAACCGCAGCCATCATGAACATACAGGTGGTGGTGTCAATCGGAAAACTATGACAGATTTAGTAGTTGGCGCGAAATGGTCTGGTCTGGTGAACCAATATTTTTTAAATGGGACTGACTCATCATTCATTCCCTGCGTGACTCTCTCTTGTAAGACACTTAGTTTCCGCGCGTGCCTGATTCCATCCCTCATCGTTTCGGCGGTATCGCGCGTCTCTATGGTCATGCGGCGCTGGAGCGTTTTCTTTTTGCCCGCGTTGCGGTCATCGGCGTGGGCGGTGTAGGGTCCTGGGCGGTGGAATCGTTGGCGCGTTCGGGTATCGGCAATCTGACTCTGGTCGATCTGGATGAGATCTGTGTGACCAATGTCAACCGACAGCTTCACGCTATGGACGGCCAGATCGGACGACAGAAAACCGAAGCCATGGCCGAACGCGCACGGGCAATTCACCCTGGCGCAACGATCACCGTGATTCAGAAGTTTTTTAACGAAAATTCAGCCGCAGAAATTCTTGATGCCGGATTCGACGCGGTGATTGATGCCATCGACACCACACGTTACAAAACCTTATTGTTAGCCGAGTGTCATCGCCGGGGATACATCACCATCACTTGTGGTGGAGCAGGCGGGCGGCGTGATCCCACTCGAATCCGTGTCGATGATCTGGCTTATAGTGGCAAAGATCCGCTGCTTCACCAAGTTCGTCGCAATTTACGCTGGGATTACGGATTTCCAAAAATTCCACAACGTGTGACACCTGATCCAATGGGCATCGAGGCGGTATTCTCGGATGAGCCACAAGTTTACCCGCAGTGTGACGGTTCAGTTTCCACCATGAAACCGGACGAGGGCGAGCATCGACTGAATTGCGCTTCCGGACTTGGGAGTGTTACACATGTCACTTCGGCCTTCGGCATGACTGCTGCCAGTTGTGTATTAGAAAGACTGGCTGCATCCGCGTGATTTTGAATTTTTAAAATCAATAATCTTGTACCGATGTATTGTGTCGTACGTATTCAGACGGTACGACTGTCCAACTGGAAAACCTGACCAGAGGTATGCGGAAGTTCTTCGTGAAGATAACGGATGAACGAGGCAACGCTGGCACATGTGTTGAAACGTCCAAGTACATGATCTTTAAGAATTTCCTGCCGACGTTCGGCACCGATATGAGTGGTCATCCGGGTTTCCAAAAATCCTGGTAGAATCGTATTGATACGAATGTTAGATGGTCCGTATGATCGTGCGAGATTATTTGCCAAACCTAACAATTCAGCCTTTGATGCGGCATAAGCCGCTTGGCCAACGGGTGGGTGCAATGCGGACCAACTGGAGAGCAATACAACATGACCAAACTTGCGTGCAATCATTGCCGGAATTACAGCTGTTGTGCAAAGAGCCGCACCGGTGAAGTTGACGGACCAGGTTTCGTCCCAGTCTTCTTCGCTTGATCGTACCAGAAGTGCATCCCGGGTGATGCCAGCTGCGTAAACAAAAAGATCCGGAGTTTTTCCAGTGAAATAGGATCTGATGGCCTTTGGATCACGCACATCAAGATTATGACTGTCAGGAGCTTCGACCTGCCAAGAATTCAACGAGAGTTCTGTGACCAATGCTTGGCCGATTCCACCGCTTCCACCAATCACGATCGCAAAACGATTATACATCAAGATTGTTTCGGTTAAAAAAATCCTTTTTTTGAAGTAATCCGAAGAACTCCGGAATACGTTGGGAATAACATCGGAACAATTGGGGTAAACCGGAAAGATGTAAGTGACGGATAGGTTTCATTCAGATCCTGCGAGACTTATTTCCCAAGTTATTCTTTGTGTGGAACTCCCGCTGTTATGGTGAGGAACACCTATTTCGGGCACTTGTTCACACTATGAAGAAGATGATCTTATAGTTTCAAAAATAAAGAATTCATCATAGAAACCAAATTTTACGGCACGTTAAAGAAGCATCAGAGCCGGTTGTTCGATAAACTTCCGAATTTCAGAAAGAAATTGCGCACCCACGGCACCATCTACGACACGGTGATCACATGAGAGGCCAAGATTCATGCGAAGACCCGGAACGATTTGTCCGTCTTTGACCACAGGTTTTTCTATGGCCGCGCCAACGGACAGAATGGCCGCTTGCGGGGGATTAACGATCGCATCGAAGGACTCGATGCCCCAGGCACCAAGATTGGACACTGTGATCGTTCCTCCGTCGAATTCATCAGGGCGGAGCTTTTTATCTTTCGCACGTACTGCGAAGTCTTTCACGGCACGGGAAATGGCGAGCAGGGATTTGCTTTCAGCTTCTTTGATGACTGGTGTGACCAAGCCATCGTCTACGGAGACTGCGATGGAAAGGCCGATATTCGCGTATTTAACGATGTGATCGCCAGCAAATGAGGCATTAATCGTCGGGACGACTTGAGCTGCATTGATGACGGCTTTAAGTATGAAATCGTTGACTGAGTATTTGTTGCCGTGTGAGTGGACGGCCTGATCATTGATTTGTTTGCGAAGTGACATGAGTGGCGCGGCATCCACTTCGATGTGTAGGTAAAAATGAGGAATGGTTGTTTTGGAAGTCAACAGGCGTGATGCGATGATTTTTCGCATCGTCGTGAGTTCGATAATTTCGTCGCCAGCTTTGGCCAGAGGAAGGATTGCTTTTGGTGCTGGAGTGATGTCTGGAGTCGCAGCTTTTGTTTTAATGGATGCAGTAAGGGCAGCAGCAGCAGTGGCATCAGGAGATGGTATGATAGTTGTTATTTTGACGGGCATGGCTGCCGCTTTTTCCACGTCGCTGCGGACAATACGACCTGCGGGGCCGGAGCCTGTGATAGCTGATAGATCAACGCCGAGTTCGGTGGCGATTTTGCGTGCGAGGGGAGAAGCGGGAGTACGGTTGTCGGTGTTTTGAGATAGTTCGGCGGTTTTAGGAGTTGATGCAGGTCCTGCAGCAATGGGAATTTGTGCGACAGCTGGAGTAGGTTGTGTTGCGGTTTGAGTAACGATTGGGGATTCGCAGGAATTGCCATTTAGAACCGCGAGAACCGAGCCGATGGTGGCTTTTTCTCCAGTATTGATGAGGATTTCCGTGATAACTCCGTCGTCGAAGGCTTCCATTTCCATGGTGGCCTTATCGGTTTCGATTTCAGCGAGAATGTCACCGATTTCGACGGTGTCGCCGACTTGTTTGTGCCATTTGACAAGGGTGCCCTCGGTCATCGTGTCCGAGAGTTTAGGCATTTCAATGTTGACTGACATGATGGTGTGAAGTGCGGGGAGGATGTTGAAATGTGGGGCGATTTCCAGTCTTTTTATCTGTCTGTGTTGTCGCAAAAAAAGCGCGGTGGGCTTGGAAGCTCCGCCGCGCTTGGGAATTCAAGTGAAAAAGCGACTCAGGGAGTAGTGCTCTTCGTGGCAAGTGGTAGCACACGCATGGTCGGCATTAGGCCGATATTAGGACTTCCGACCGAACCTTGGGCGCTGGCAATGCGCAGGGTGGATTCAGAAGTGGTGCCGCAGCAGTCTTTTTTCGGGCAGTAATAGCGAGTGCACCGATTGCAGGGAACGCGGACCTTTTTAGTTACGGTTTTATATCGGGGAACTTTTTTCTCGATGGTTTGAACCATGCCGCCTTTGCCATCTCCTGGAGTTACGACTTGCTCGGTGACGATGTCATATCCACAGGTTTTTACCTGGCGAGTTACCGTGCGGTATTCGGCGGTAGGGAATGGGTTGCCGAACATCGAGCAACAGGATGAGAAACCGAGCGATAACGCGGCGATTGAGAACAGCAAAGCGAACTTTTTCATGAGTTGTTTAGATGGATTTGTTTGGAAAAGGGAATCAGAACAGGCAGCAACATGAATTGAGCGTTAAAGCAAGAGCTGCGATCGCTACGGCATATACTAAACGCGAAGTCATGAGTGATATGCTAGAAGCACGGACCGGCTTGGCAATGAAAAAGAAGGAAGACCTAGGAAAATATTATGGTGATTTCCCATGTTTTAACACGAGAAAGTTATAAAATCAAGCCATTGAAAGCACCTTCTCCACGATCCTTCTCGGATTTGGAAGTTGTTCATGCTCAATGTGTGGCGAATAAATTGCGGGTGCATCGATCGAGCAAACACGCTTGATTGGTGCATCAAGATAATCGAAGGCATGTTCTTGGATGAGCATGGCAACCATCGCGGAAACACCACCGAATGGTTTCGATTCATCCACTAGAACAACACGATTGGTTTTCATTACTGTCTTGAGAATGGCATCCACATCGAGAGGACGGATCGAACGGAGGTCGAGAACTTCGGCGTTGATGCCATGTTCGGCCTGGAGAATTTCCGCGGCGGCGAGCGATTGGATTACCGAGCGACCGTGCGCAATGAGCGAGATGTCGGAACCCTCGCGTTTAATGTCCGCAAGTCCTAGCGGCACCACGTGATCACCATCCGCCGGATCCGGGACTTCGCCGGAATTTCCATAAAGCAGCGTGTTTTCCATCACATAAACCGGATCGTTGTCACGGATGGCGGCCTTGATCAGGCCCTTGGCATCCGCCGGAGTGGCGGGCGCGCAAACTTTGAGGCCGGGGAAGGCCGCAAAAAGAGCTTCTGGAATGTGCGAGTGTGTGGCACCCACTCCGGTGCCGCCATTGGCCGGACCACGAACGACGATCGGGCAATTGCACAGCCCGCCCGACATGTAGCGAACACAGGCGGCGTTGCTCACGAGTTGGTCAAAGGCAACCGAATGGAATGACCAGAACATCAGCTCCATCACCGGTCGCACGCCGAGCATCGAGGCTCCAATGCCCATGCCGATGAAGCCGGCTTCGGAGATCGGAGTATCGACAATGCGTTTGTCTCCCCATTTTTTCCAAAGGCCTTCGGTGACTTTGTAAGCTCCGTTGTATTGAGCGACTTCTTCGCCCATGACGACCACATTCGGGTCGCGGGCGAGTTCTTCATCGAGGCCTTCGCGGATGGCCTCACGGTAGGTAAGTGTGCGTGACATGGATGGAAAGGGTTGGATCAATCATCAAAAAAGTGGCGGCCGATTTTGGAAGCGGGGGTGTCGTTGTCGCTTTCCCAGTAAACATCCGTGCTGATGTCTGCAATCGTTGGCGCTGGGGATTCATCGGCAAATTTTACCGATGCGGCAGCTTCCTCGGCTGCGGCCTTGTTGATTGCGGCTGCGGTTTCTTCTGTCAGAATACCTTCCGCGATCAGTTTTTGACGGAACACATTGATCGGATCGAAGTTCTGTTTGTAGTTCTCGATTTCCTCCGGGGTGCGGTATTTTTTGTGATTGGCATCGGCGATGCTGTGGCCGTAATAGCGGTAGGTATCAATCTCCAACAGACTGGGTTTGTGTTCCTTACGTGCACGCTCCATGGCGATGTGGGTCTTCGCGCGGACCTCGTAGAGGTTCGAACCATCGATGACATCCCATGCCATGCCGTAGGCTTCCGCACGCTGGGCGAGGCAGCCACCATAGGACGACGAGCGCTCTTGTGAGGTGCCCATCGAGTATCCATTGTTTTCAATGATGTAAACCACCGGGATTTCGAACAAGCCGGCGAGGTTGAGTGCTTCGTGAAACGCACCTTGGTTGACCGCTCCGTCACCGAGATAGCAGAGGCAGCAACCTTCGCGGCCTAGATATTTGAGGCCGTAAGCGAGCCCTAAACCAAGTGGTGTCTGGCCGGCGACGATTCCGTGGCCACCCCAGAAATTCTTATCAGGTGCAAAGAAGTGCATCGATCCGCCCTTGCCTTTGGAGCAGCCGGTTTGTTTGCCAAACATTTCGGCCATGCATTCGTTCATGCCCATGCCGACCGCCAGGGCGTGGCCGTGGTCGCGGTATGCGGTGATGAAATGATCGTGTTCACCACCTAGGGAAATGGTTCCGACAGCGACCGCTTCCTGGCCGATGTAAAGGTGAAGGAAGCCACCGATTTTTCCGCCTTGGTAGTATTTCAGGCCAGCTTGTTCGAAGCGGCGGATGCGGACCATCTGGGTGAACAGCTCGATTTTACGCTCGGGTGTGAGCGCTTGGTTGATCGGCGAGCTGGCAAAATCGGTAGGTGAAGGGCTGGCGCTGGTCATGAGCTGGGACGGAAGGGAATGAACGGGGAAAGGCTTTAACCGCCTGAGGGTTGGCCTTTCGGGGCGGTAACGTCGTGGATGCGGCACATGGAAGCAAGTCTATTTCCGCCCGTGAGTAAGGAATTTTGGCTTTGATAGAGCATCGTTGTTCCACGTGGAACATACCGGTCCTTAAAATCCGATTTCGAGGTTTCCATCGCGGATTTAGCAGCTATGCTGCCGCCCCCTGCGATGTTTCGATTTCCTAAGTGTTACGATGTGATTGTGATTGGTGCCGGTCATGCTGGTGTGGAGGCCGCCATGGCTGCGGCACGGCTTGGCTGCGAAGTGGCCGTGCTGACGCAGAATCTCGATACCATTGGCCAGATGTCGTGCAACCCAGCCATTGGGGGTCTTGCTAAAGGTCACATGGTTCGTGAAATCGACGCGCTTGGCGGTGTGATGGGTCTCAACACCGATGCCACAGGGATCCAGTGGAGAATGTTGAACGCCTCCAAGGGCCCTTCGGTGCGGGCCCCACGAGCCCAGTGCGATAAAAAGGCCTACCAATTCCGGATGAAGCGGGAGCTCGAAAACACTCCGGGGATTGAGATCCACCAGGGAAATGTTGCGGAAGTCCTTGTGGATGGCGACCGCGTGACGGGTGTGGCCACCTCGCTGGGAATGGAGATTTCCGGCAAGGCCGTGATTCTGAGTGCTGGGACTTTTATGGGTGGACTGATGCATGTGGGGCTTCGCAATGAAAAAGGCGGCAGGATGGGGGATGCCACCTCCAATGTGTCCGAGTCCCTCAAGCGATTGGGTTTTGAAGTGAAACGATTCAAGACCGGAACTCCTTGCCGGTTGAACGCACGCTCCATTGATTTTTCCCGTTGTGAGCGGCAGGATGGTGACTTTCCGGTTCCCAAGTTCAGCTTCATGGCTGATACCCTGTGGGCCGGGAAAAATGATCTTTTTACGTTGAATTCGTGGGGTGATCCCGTGTTCCACGTGGAACAAATGCCGTGCTGGGTAACCTACACCAATCCCCGGACGCATGAAATCATCCGTGGAAACCTCCATCAGTCGCCGATGTATTGCGGGGTTATAGAAGGAGTGGGGCCGCGCTACTGCCCGTCTATTGAGGACAAAGTTGTCCGTTTTGCGGATCGGGAGCGCCACCAGATTTTCCTGGAACCGGAAGGGCGGCACACTCACGAGTATTACGTAAACGGCGTTTCGACCTCGCTGCCTTACGAGGTTCAATTGGATTTCCTCAGATCAATCATCGGCTTGGAAAAATGCGAAATCCTGCGACCGGGTTATGCGGTGGAGTATGATTTCTGCCCGCCAACGCAGCTTCGGGCGACGCTCGAAACCAAGCGCATCGAGGGTCTTTATTTTGCCGGTCAGATCAATGGAACTTCGGGATACGAGGAAGCGGCGGGGCAGGGACTCATTGCTGGTGCGAACGCGGCGCTCAAAGTGCTTGGCAAGTCCGAGTTCATTATCGGCCGGGACGAAGCCTACCTTGGAGTCATGATTGATGATCTAGTCACCCGCGGCTGCACCGAGCCTTATCGCATGTTCACCAGTCGCGCGGAATACCGACTTTTGCTCCGCCAGGATAATGCGGACATACGCCTTACGCCGAAAGCGGCAGCTATTGGGTTGGCAACAGGGGAGCGGGTGCGACGAGTGGAGGAAAAGATCGTTACTCTGGAAAAGGCAGATCGTTGGGTGAGACAGGTCGTGCATGAGGGGCTGAAACTCGATCAATGGTTCCGCCGCAGTGAGAATTCATGGGAAATGCTGCCGGAATCCTTGAAAAACGAGTTTTTTCCAGAGCTGTGGGCGCTCATCGAGACCGATTTCAAATACGAGGGGCACCTTGGCCGTCAGAGGGTGCAAATCGATCGCATGGTTCGTCAGGAAGGCAAACGTTTGCCAGAAAACCTCGATTACACGGGCATTCGTGGTCTCAAGAAGGAAGCGCAGGTTCGATTCACCGAGATTCGCCCGTCCACACTGGGCCAAGCGGGTCGCATTCCCGGGATCACACCAGCGGATGTGGCGATGTTGTCGGTGTGGCTCGAAAAACTCGAGCGCGAGGCCGTGGGCCAATCACCCGAGTGAAATCTGGTGAATGTTAGCTTGCCGCTGTCTCATCAAAACGCCGGAGTTTGATTCCTGCGCAGTCCGGGCAGATTTGCACATGGTTCAGAAAAAGGCCATGGCAGCGGGGGCAATAGTGGCTGGCAGCCGGATCCTTGGTGTGATCCGGTGGCAGATCGAAGTCCTCCAGACGTTTCCCGCAGATGGCCAGTGGCTTGATGAGCAGTGGTCTTAATCCTGCTGCATAGCCAATATCTTCCGGAGATTCCGGCAGCGGGTGGATCATCCGCCGCACGAAACGCCCCAACCAGGGGTTTTGCAAGTCCTTGGTCCACAGTAACAAACCGGCCGGGTGTGTCGTGCCCATGGCATGTGCCGCCGCGATTTCCGTGGCCCGTATCGCATGAAATGGCACCAATAAGGCCAGCAATGCGTCCATTCGTAAATCGGAACGGGCGCCGGGATACACTCTTCCACCCAACCACCAAAGGTGTCCGGCCGTCCACGCCATCAGGCACCACAGCCAGAGTCCGAAAATCAAAGTGGAAACTCCGCCTTTGTATATATACACCAGCGGCAAACCCGCGAAAACCCCCAGCATCAAAGCAAACCCATTCCAGCGGAGCGTGCGGGAAACCAGAATCCACCTGCGCCACTCTTGACTTGCCCGCGATGGCGATAGTGCCAGGCGCCATGATTGTAGCACCGCCGTTTCAACGGTAGCTCCGCGGTGTTTGGCTCGACGCAGGAGATCCATGCAACGCGGTGATGAAATCCGGGTTTTTACACCGGCCACGACGAGATGTCGGTGATCTATATGTAAATCTTTCCATGTCAATGACTTATGATAAAAAAGCCGCCCGGAACTGTACTCCACAAGAATGCCATCATCCGTTCCATGGATGGCCAAGGGCGGGCCTTGGCAAGGTGCCAATCCCGCATC
>CAIVKO010000011.1 GCA_903906515.1 Akkermansiaceae bacterium | reverse complement strand
TCTTCCGTCCACCCAATGCCTCCACGAGTTTCGCCACTTCCGGCAATAACGCGCCCTCCTTGAAACTCGGGCCTCAAACCCTTTGTGGGCATTTCATTGGCATCGACGGTCAGGTGCTGACGATGAATCCGGAGCGGGATTTATCGTTTTTCCCTGCGGCAGCATCTATGCCCGAAGGGCGCGTTCGGGCAGGGAGGCATTCATCACAAATGATCCTGGCCGCGGGATGTTGAGCGCTGCCAACGTTGCGGCGATTGAATCTCACTGGACCCAGTCGGTGAATTTCAATCGGTTTTGGCATGATTTTTGCTTCACTTCTTGACTTTTTAAGGTTAGCGTCGTCGTGGCAACCGCGTTGCCGGTCATGGCCGACGTTTATCTCCATCAATCACTCTCGCAGCAGCAGACTCTTGCGCCCCAGATGCGCAAGAGTCTGGAGATTCTGCAGGCGGGCACCATGGAGCTATCCCAAATCATCACCCAGGCGCTGGAAGTCAATCCGGTGCTTGAGGACATGACGGAATCGGTTTCGCTGGACGCGGATACACCGGACCCGGAAGAGGCGGATTCCTTGGAATACCTGAATGAGACCGATGACGACTGGCGCGATCGGACGATCATGGAGGGCAGCACCTCGCCATGGACGATCGATGACGAGGAACGCCGCCAACGCATCTATGACTCGATCGTTGCACCGCTGACCCTGCAGCAGCACCTGCAACAACAACTCGATCTTTCCATGGTGGACCCGCCCGTGCGCGCCGCGGCCCAAGCACTTCTCGGTAATCTCGATGGACGCGGGTTTCTAGATCTCCCAGCCAAGGATCTCGGCATCCGTATGGGCATCAAGCCCACTCACCTGAATGCCGCACTCAAGCTGATCCGATCATTCGATCCGGCGGGTGTCGGCGCGTCAGGCATCGCGGACTCGTTGCTCCTTCAGTTAGAACGCGCGAGCGGTATCCACACGATTGAATACAAAATCGTCCGCGACCATCTGGAAGATCTCGCCCGCAAGCGCCACCCGCAAATCGCCAAATCCCTCGGTATCAGCATCGACCGCATCGCCGAGGCCGCGTCGCGCATCGGTCGTCTTTCACTGAACCCCGGCGGAGATTTCGATCCCACCGGAAACCCATACATTCTCCCTGATGTCGCCATCGAGCGCAATGACGACGGTGTGCTTGAGGCAAATCTAACAGGCGAGCACCTACCCGACCTCAGGATCAGCGATTTTTACAAGGACATGATTGGCAAAACCGGCGTGGATGAAAAAGCCCGGCAATTTCTCCGCGATCAAATCCGCGAAGGACGCAGCCTGATCAAGGCGATTTCATTGCGTCAGGAAACCATACTGGCCATCGCCTACAAGCTCATCGAACACCAGGCGGAATTCTTCAGAAAAGGACCGCGTCATCTGCGACCGCTGACCATGAGCGACATCGCGGGCGAACTCAACATGCACGCCACCACCATTTCCCGGGCGGTGGCTGGCAAATACATCCAGACGCCGCAGGGTCTGATGGAAATGCGCGCCTTCTTCGCTACCGGCTATCAGACTGATGACGGTGCCGAGGTTTCCAATGCCGGCGTGCGCGAGGCCATGCAGCAATTGATCGCCACAGAAAACCCCGCCAAACCCTACTCCGACGAAGCGCTCATGAAGGCCCTCGCCAAACAGGGCATCACCCTGGCTCGCCGCACCATCACCAAATACCGCGAGCAGCTCAACATCCTGCCCTCGCACCTGCGCAAGACGTTCTGAATGACCGGAAAATCCGGGTCACCAATCGTTCGAGCCGCGTTTATCTTCGAGTGCGGGGTCGTGGATATTAAACTCGATCCGGGTGATGGTGTTGATATTGAACTTGGCGGTTCCGAAATTCTGGCTGGATCCGGTTAGAACATCGTCGCCGACTCCGTCGAGACGGAATACCAGCGAGGTGCCGTCCGGAAACCATGCGCGGACATCGCCCTTGCGGCGGATGGAGGTTTCGAGAGCTTCTTTTTTCAGGTTGATATCGCGCAATCTGGCTACCGGCAACTTGATCTCGCCGAATGGGGATTTGATTTGAACGAAGCCATCCTTGATGGCAGTCGGTTCGCCCTCGATGCTGTCGCCATTGGCAAGTTCCATGCGGCCGGCTTTGGTTTTTTCCTTCGCCGGGGGCTTGTTGCCGGGAATGGGCACACCTCCCATGCCAAAGCGCATTCCGCGGAAGCCAGCCATTCCACCGCCCGCTTGAGGGTCCGGCATCTGGTCCACCACGCCGTTCCACTCGGAGATCACAATGCCGGAAATACGGAGTGGCATGCTGCTCTGTGAAATAAACTGTAGGCAGCCGCCGAACACACCCTTCTTGAAATCCGGATCATTCCAGACCTCGGTAACGCGGTCATTGATCAACATGCACAACTTGCCGGTTTTCCGACTCGCGCGGATTTCCAACCTGACTTTTTCGTTCTCAAGGAATTCCTGTGCTTGTCCGTTGCCGAGAAATCCGTTGGTCTTGCAGTTTCTCACGAAGAATCCGCCTCTTTGGAAGGTTAATTCGTAGCCGGCGGCCGCGCCTTCGTTTCTGGAAAAGTCCTTCGTAACGTCCTTGGAAAAGATCACCACCTTGAAACCAAAGGAATCACCCTTCCATGCCGTATCGAAACTGACGGAACATTCTTCGGGAAGAACATCCTCCTTGCCGATGCCGCCCTGTCCGTCGGAACGGAAGGCCCCGCCGGCATAGGTCCATGCCGGTTTTGAACCCGTGGTTTTCCACCCGTCCATTCCGGTCGGCCCGCGGTAGAGCGCGGCGGAACGTGCCTGGATCTTGAGGGAACTCACATTCAGGCGGTTTAAATTCATGCGCCCGGCGTAGGGGGTGTCCAGCGATACCGCCTCATCCGTGACGGAAGACAACTGCCCGCGCACGACATCGCCATTGGTGAGGGTGGCAAGAGCCTCGTGATCGGCCACGTTCTCGGGAAGGCTGCCGGGAAGGTTGAGCTCCATCACCTTCTTTACGGAAAATGGCGCGGGTTTCTCTAACAATGGTGATTTCCAAACCAGCAGGTCCGCCGTGAGCGACTCCATCGAACCGGTGAGGCGGTCATCATTGGAGAACCGCACGGAAGCGGTGCTGTTATCCTGCGCGGCCGCGAGACCAGCGGCGGCAATGGCTAACAGGACAACGGAGGGAGGGACGTTCATGGCTCGGAGGAGGGCTTGGGTTTGGCAACGGATTTCTCAAGACCGGTGATGCCGGTGCGTTGCAGGACAAGTTGGCCTAACAGCGGATGGACCGCTATGGCGGTTTCCCCGTCCAAACGGCAGGACGAGACGTGGAGCGAGCCATCACCCTTGAGACGGAAGATGAACGGTTGGGTCTTGTCGGCGGAATCAGCGGCGGCTTTCGTCGCGAAAAAAACCGTGGAAACATTGGCCTCGGAAATTTCCAAAACATCCTTCTGGAAATCACTCTTGAAACTGAAAACCACTCTCTCTCCGGATTTGCGGATTCTTGTCAGATTCCCGCTCCAGCGGTCGTCCTCGGTGCTGATCAGGCTGTCGTTTTTCCGATCTCCGCGGTCTTCGGTGCGGTGGCGTCTCGGAGCGTCGTCAAACTCAAGAACTTCGATCCCTTCGATGCGCTGGGTGAATTCTCCAAAAGCGTTGCCTTCGAGGGTGATACCGGAGCCATCCGGCGCGCCGGAAATGGGGTCGGCGATAACGCCCTCTTCCTCATCATTGAGGAACAGTCGGATTCTTGAAGCCTTGCGGTCCACCCGCAGTTCCACTTTGAGTTGGTTGTTGGCAAACTGGTTAGGCATTCGGTTGAGTTGCACGAGCGGGTTGTATCGTTTCCCCTTGGAGCACTCGCGCTTGATTTCCAAACCCGCGCCGCCAAATTGCAGGAAATACCGGTCCACCGGCTTCCCCATTTCCAAGAGCGGATCCGCGAAATACACTTTGAAACTCGGTGGCTGCCGGGCCTCCCACTTAAGGGTGAATCGCAGGATGAATTGATCGGGCAAGTCGAATTTTTTCGAAACACTCGCCACTTTTTTGGAGGAGAATCCCCCATCCTCGACATCCCATGCCTTTGCAGGGTTTTGAGGCTTCCATTCATCCGCCGCCTTGGGCCCGGCATAGATCACCTTGCGCTTGCTGACACCGATCTGCATCGATTTCAGAAGATCCCGCCGGATTTCCAAACGCCCGGCATCCGGGGAAACCACGGTGAGTTTCTGGTCATCCAGACTCTCGATGGCAACCGGTAGAATATCACCATTGACCAGTTCCAACTGCGCGGGTGCGGCGGCAGTTGCGGGTTCCTTCTCGCTGAATCCGATGCGGGTCACCGCGTCCTCCTTCAACAACAGGGGATCCGGCGAGAGATCGGAGGCAAGCTCGACCACCCCGGTCTCGCTGATCGAGCGCACGGTGCCGCTCAGGCGGACGTCTTTGCCCGCCAGGGTGATCACATCGCCGGGCAAGGTGCCACACAAGCCGCAGCCCAGCAAGATGCCGACGACCGGCAGCATGTTAGAAATCCGAGTCCCAGTCATCGATGGTGGTGTTGGAGGAGTTGAATTCGAGAAGCACAGCGGGCTCCATGGATACCTTGATATTTCCGAGAATAGGGCTTGCGATGCCGATCGCGGTGGCATCGCCGGCAAGCGGACGACCTGAGACCGACCCGAGCGGGCTGAGGCGCACCGTCACTTGGTCGGTCGGGGCATCCGGCGCTGTGCCTAGACGCTTTCTAGCAAAACGGACCTCGGCGACTTCTTCGAGTGGAAACTGGAACTCCCCGAGTTTTCCGGAAAATCGCATCTTTCCACCAGAGTCAAGTCCATCAACTTTCCCGGCGAAGCGGTCGGTACCGTTGGTCATGAGGACGATGTCCTGCTCGTCCACCTGAAGGCTGCGTGCGGAGTCCGGCATGCCGTTCCACTCGGAGACGACGATGTCTGAAATTCTAACAGGAGAGTCCGCTCCCTGCGCAAGGAAGCCGAAACCGGTGGTTGCGGCGTCAGCTTTGGTGTCAGCTCCGTCTCCGGCCTTGGAGCCCTCCCACTGGGCGATGAACTCGTCATCGATGAAGAGCGAGATTTCACCCGTAGAGCGGGTGCTGCGGATTTCGACCTTCGCGTGGTTGCGATCACCGAGACGCATGTGTTCATTATTCATCTGGAGCCGCTCGGCTACGGCCTGTCCTTTCTTATCCACATGGGTGCGGATCAACATCATGTAATTCGAATAGATTTGGATGATGTTGCTGTTGCCGAAAACAGCCGGAAGCCCCGAGGAATCTCCGGGCATGAAACGGCGGATCGGAGCTTTGGCCTTCGGCGGATTATCCTTTTTCTCTTCCTCCCCTCGGTTTTCGTCTTCCTTGGGTTTGACCTTTTGGAAATCCGCATGGAAGGCGATGGCGAGCGAAAGTTGGTTTTTCCATGCGAGCTCGAAGCGCAACACCGAGCGGTCCGGCATTCCGGATTCACGGATCAGGGCGGTGCAGGGACGTTTGCTCTGCCAATACCAGGCGGAACCGGAAAACGTCCAGCGTCCGGGTTGATCGTCGGGCTCGTTGTTCTCCGCACCAGCCGCCGGGGCTGGCGGCAATCCGTCCGGAAACGATGGATGAATCATCTTCCACTCGTCCTCGATGAACGGCCCGTGATAGGCCACACGACCGCCAAGCGGACCGGGTGCCAGCATGGCCGCATGCTTGCGCGGGATCCGCAGCACGCCGGCATAACTCGTGTCCACCGTGACGGTTTCGTCATCGATGCCGGTGATGGTGCCGGGGACGCGGTCGCCATTGACGAGCCTGACATAAGAAAGGCTTCCCAGCGCCTTGAGCGGGCGGGCACCGTGCAGAACGATCTGGCGGATCTGGGAGGTTTTGAATTCGCTCGGCGCGGAGAGATCCTCGCGCGACCAAACCGCCAGCAAGTCATCATTGATGCCCATGAATTTACCATGGAGTTGATCGCCGTTAGCAAAACGTAGCAAATCCGTGATGGCGGGAGACACGGCGGGGGCCGCGGATAGTCCGACGAAAGTCAACAACCAGGGAATGACGGGATTTTTAATCATTTCTCGTAGATGGGCAGGTAACGATAATTCAAGGCCAGGGAAAGCAGTGCTCCCGCAGTGTTGAAGGAGGTTCCCTGATTACCGGGGAACGATCCGTCCGAACTCTGGATGGTGCCGAGGTAGCGGATGTTGCGTACGTTCCATTCCTTCCAAGTCGCCTCATCGGCATGAAACAATGCCTGCGACATGTAATACTCGTAATAATACGGATAGAAGCGCTCGCGGTAGTCGATGTTCTTTTTCAGATACTCCAAGCTGGCCTTGTAACCTTTCGAATCCCGCTCCTTGTTGAGGGCGAGACAAAGCATGCCAATCGCGGTGAGGGTGGGCTTGCCGCCGGCGGAAGAGGTGTAGCCGTATGATCCGTTAGAATCACGGTTGCCGTTCAGATACTTCAGCCCCAAGCGGATCGCCTCGTCGGGCACGGCGATGCCCGCGTTGCGCGCGGCGAACAACGTGACCATCTGGCAACCCGTAACGGTGGTGTCGGCATCTCGACTGTCCGGAGTGTAGCGCCACGCGCCGAACTGGGTATTGCGCTTCTGCGAGCTGAGAATCAGGTCCACCGCCTTCTTGAGTGCGGGTGCGATCTTCGGGTTGTCCACCACGCCGTATGATTCCGCAAGCGCCTTGGTGGCGAAGGCGTGGTTGTACATGCTGGATCCGATATAACCGTTCTTCTCATTCTGTTGGGAAATGATGAAGTCGATCCCCTTGTGTATGGTCTTGGCGTAAGGTCCGTTCACTGGATCCTCGCCATGCGCGAGAAACGCGGCGACACACAGACCAACGACACCGGGTTCGCTGCCGACGGAATCGTTCCAGTTGCCTTTTTCGGTTTGCGTTTTGGATAGGAACTGGAGCCCCTTCTCGTAGATCAGCTCCGCCTGCGGCGGGACGGTCTCGTCCCTACGGTTGACTGGCAGGTCTTGCGAAATCGCCCAACCTGCCGAGGCGAGGAATATCGGGATCAGGAAACGACTGGAGGCGCGGGCGTTCATCGGAAGGATTGTCATTTCACTTTTTTCTCGGCACCGCGGTTATAGGCATCGAAGGCTTTGCGGAACTCCTCGGGAATCTCAAGTGTGGTATTGCCCCCGGCCTTCGGCACGCGCCTAGCCTCGCTCTTGCCGTTGGCGTCTCCGGAGTTCGCGTCGTTGGCGGTATCTGACAGGCCGGTCTTTCCTTTGCCTCCCTCTTCGCTCGGTTTGTTGCCTTTTCCTTTTCCCTTTCCCTTGCCTTCCTTGTCGCCGGGTTTCTCTCCGTCCTTCATGCGTTCCATCATGTCCATCATGGCTCCGCCGGGTTTGCTTTGGCCGCCTTTTCCTTGCTTCTGCTTTTCCTTGGCCGCCTCGTAGATTTTTTCGATGATCTCGGTTTGCGCGGCGATCGTCTCGCCGCCGGTATCCGCACCGTCGAGGCGGTCGGTGGCCTCATCCATGATCTTCTCCGCCTCGTTGAACAACTCGATGACCTTGGGCATCGTTTGTTCAATGACGAGTTGCTGCACATCGGCCGAGAGTTCGTCCTGATCCGCCGCGACCTTGACGGATCCTTCCTTGTGCTTGGCGAGGGTATCGGCCGGTGCCGGTTCCTCTGCGGTTAGAGCGATGGGAAACAGCGCGCACAACCCGGTGATGACGAGGAAATGTTTCATGGTTTTTCCGTGTTGGGGGTGACGCTCTTCGGAGCGGTGACGTTGCGGCGGAGTTGTTCGAGGACGCGGGTGCGCGATCTGAGGTCCTGTTCCTGTTGGACCATTTTCATGACCCGCAGCATGAACTCGAAATCCTCATCCTCGGGAGACGGGCTACCGCCACCACCACCGCCGCCGCCACCTCCGTCGTCCTTGTCTTTTTCTCCTTCGAGTTTCTTCGCCCATTCGGTGAGCTTGTCCGCCCACATCTTCGACAACCCGGCGGCTTCGCCTGTATGGTTGATGGCGAGGGCCGCGCGCACGTCGTCGAGACCGGTATCGATCTTGGCCTCGCGCATTTCATCATAGACCGCCTTGAAGGGTTCCTTCTGGGTGCGCGCGAAATAGTGGCCGAGATCCTCCTGCAACCATCTCACGTCCGACGCGGTGTCCGTCTGCTGGCGCGTGTTTTCCTTCAACCGCCGCACATCGGTGGGATCGAGTTGATAGTTTTTCTTCCCGAGCATCTGATCGAATGCTTCCTTCAACGACCCGATGATGCCGTTCTGCTCGCCTGCGGCTTTTTTCAAGCGGTTCACAAAAGTGCCCGCCTCAAACCGGCGGTTGGCATCGTTGGCCTTTTCGATGGCTTCCTTCATTTTCTCGACCACCTTCTTTTGTTCCTCGACGGCCTTTTCGACGTCCTTTTTGCTCTTCTCCGGGGTATTCGACTGCTCTTGGGAATCGCTGAGTTTTTCCTGCACGTTGGGCACGTCTTCCTGAGAAAGTTCCTGCATGGATTTGAGGGATTCCGCCATCTTTTGGAGAGTCTTCTTGTCGACCTCCCCGTTGCGTATGGCGTCCTTCATCAACTGCTCGCCCTTTTTGGTGAGGTCGTCCATCCGGCGCTTGGTTTCGTCCTCCTTCTGTTTCTGGTCGTCCAAGCGCTTACGATTTTCCTCCTTCTGGAGTTCATTGCCCTCAAGGCGCTCGATCCGCTCGTTTTCATCCAATAAATCCTGCTCGCGCCGTGCGAGATCCTCGAACTCGGTGATTTGACGGTCGAACTGACTCTTGAGCATCTGTGCGTGCTCATCACGACTCATGACATAAATCACGATCGCTTCGGAATACACCCGTGCCCGGTCTGGGAAATGGTCTTCGGTGTATCCACGCAGGGTGATTTTCTGCGGGGTGACGCCATGCACCAGAGGGCAAAACGCAGCGGGTTTGAGCAGGTGGCGTTCCTCGACAGCGCCATCTGCGAGTTTCTCTTCACCCTTGGCCGGAGCCTCAGTGGTGGGTTTGGTGAATTCTCCGCTCCACTCGATGCCAGTGGTTTTCACCCCGAAATCATCCTCGGCAAGAACCTCAAAAAAGATGGTTTCTTCCGGCAGCATGACTTTCTGGCGATCCACTCCCTGAAGGTAGCAAGTCGGCGGAACATCCTTCAACGCATCCACCCGCAGGCGGAATCCGGGTTCTCCTGCCAAGCCTAACTGATCCACCCAGGAAAATGGAATTTCAAACGGCACTTCGCCCACCGCGAGATCCGGTGTGTTTGCGGTCTTGTCCCGCAGCGTGAGTTTCCCTGCAAGCGGCGTGTGATCCGTCACTTCCTTGCCGTCATCGGTGGAAAGCCCGCGAGTCGGGCCGTAGCTTCCTGAAGCGAGCGCACGGCTCATCCCCAATTCGATGCGCACCTTGCTGCCCTCCACCGCGCTGACGACGCCGGTATTCAGATCCACGGAGCGCTCGGGAATTCCGAGATAGGCCGGCGGAGTCACCAACGCCCGCACGCTCTCGGTCGCTGGCCGCGACATGGGGGACACCTTCACCTCGTGACGCAAATCCCCGATATGGAAAACAATCGTGCCCGGATCCTGCTGGCCGGGAAACATGAAAGAGTAGCTGTCTTTATCCAGCTTTGCGGAAAGGCCCGGCTGCATCCCGTATCGCCCGCCAGCGGTCGCGGGCCACTGCTCGGACTCCTTCGCAAGCTTGAGCGTCACCGCAAAGGCCTCACCATACGCCACGGCTATGTCGATGGGTGGATTCTCAAGTTTGGTGAACGTATATCGCTCGGTGCTGGAAAACGGCATCAGCCAGCGCTGGAGCGCATTGATGCCCGCCCGCGGAGTCAGCGTGAATGCCGATGCACAAACCAGTGCCAACCCCATCGCGGCGAGCGCCCACCGGCGGTGTTTCTGGGCAGGCATCGCCTCATCGAGCTTGCGCCTGCCGGTTTCCGCCGCCACCGCCTCCATCGCCGCCTCGCGCAGCCGTGGCGAAAGTGAATCCGCACTGCCTGCCTGATCTTGGAGTTCGATCACGCCGAGCAGGCGATCGCCAAGTCCCGGATATCGTTTGGCGATCAGCCGGGCGAGCTGGGTTTCACGGCGTTGCCCCCACACCCAGCGGTGCAGCCAGTAGGGCGCGAACACCCCGAACAATGAAACGCCGCCCGCCAAAATCAACAACCGTGCCCATCCGGGAGTCGGCCAGATCCGATCCAACCCGTAAACCAAGAGAAACGATACCAGCAGGCCAATCATCCCGGCAGCGATGGCCTCAAGGATTTTCACCCGCCACAAGCGACGCCGAAAATCCGCCAACTGGAGCCGCAGGGACTCCGGAATCTCGACTCTGGATGGATGGGGAGAGGAAGGCATGAATGAAGGATTCTCAAATGGACGGCGATTAGGTATGCCAGAAACTTCCAGAAGCATAGCAGCTTTTCCAGCGGAATCTTGCCAAAGTCAGCGTTTCCAATCCACCGGGTTGTCTCGCCAAATCCAATTCTGGAAAATCCCCACGCCCAGTGTCCCGACACGAGAGATCACCGCATGAGAAAGACGGCGGATTTCAAGCGATGCGTGCCGTCAGGTGGTCCCGACGAGCACGCCTTGGCCGCGGGAAAATTTTCGTATCTGGTTCATTGACAAGGGCCGGACGATTGCTAGCCTCCGGCCCCGCGCCGGTGGGTGAAGTTACTATTTTGCCTTTCTGCGGCCGGTTATTGCTCACAACACGACATAATCCACAATGGCTACCAAAAAGAAGGCTGCGAAACCCGCCGCCAAGAAAAGCACTCCGAAAGCCGCGAAATCCACGGCCAAAAAACCCGCCTCGAAAAACAAAACAAAATACGTTTACACTTGGGGAGCCGGTAAGGCCGACGGTGACGGCGGCATGAAGGCCCTGCTCGGCGGCAAGGGCGCCAACCTCGCAGAAATGACCCGCATCAATCTGCCAGTGCCTCCGGGATTCACCATCACCACCGAAGTCTGCACCTACTTTTACGCCAATCGTAAATCCTATCCATCCACCCTGCAGGGCCAGATGGAAGCCGGCGTGGCCAACATGGAAAAAATCATGGGCTGCAAGTTCGGCGACGCCAAGGGCATGCCGCTGCTCGTCGCAGTGCGTTCCGGTGCACGTGATTCGATGCCCGGCATGATGGACACCATCCTCAATCTCGGTCTCAACGACGACACCGTGAAATCCCTCGCCGCCGTCACCAAGAACGAGCGCTTCGCATGGGATTGCTATCGCCGCTTCGTCCAAATGTATGGCGACGTCGTGCTCGGCGTGCAAAAGCGCGAAGGCGAAGACCACGAACCCTTCGAAGTGGTCATCGAGGATTACAAACATGCGAAATACGGTAAGGACATCCTCGATTCCGACCTCACCGCACAAGACCAGATGGAACTGGTGAAGAGCTTCAAAGCGCTCGTTAAAGATCGCACCGGCAAGACCTTCCCGAGCAATCCATGGGACCAACTTCGCGGTGCCGCCGGTGCCGTGTTCGGTTCCTGGATGAACGACCGCGCGATCGTCTATCGCCGCAAATACAACATCCCCGCCGAGTGGGGCACCGCCGTGAACGTGCAGGCCATGGTTTATGGCAACACCGGCGACAAGTCCGGCTCCGGCGTGGCTTTCACCCGCAACCCTGCGAATGGAACTAACGAATTCTACGGTGAGTTCCTCATCAATGCCCAAGGCGAAGACGTCGTCGCCGGTGTCCGCACTCCGGAGCCCGTCGCCCTGCTCAAGAAGGTGATGCCGAAGTCCTTCGCGGAGCTGATGAAAGTCCGCGCCACTCTTGAAAAACACTTCAAGGATGTGCAGGACGTCGAGTTCACTATTCAGGAAGGCAAGCTGTTCATGCTGCAAACCCGCAATGGCAAGCGCACCGCCGCTGCCGCGCTGAAATTCTCCATGGACATGTTCAAGGAGAAGCTCATCGACTGGAAGACCGCCGTCCTCCGCAACCCGGCCGACCAACTCGACCAATTGCTCGCGCCGATCTTCGACCTCGCCGATGTGAAGAAGGCCAAGGTGCTCGCCAAGGGACTTCCCGCCGGCCCGGGTGCCGCATCCGGTAAGATCTATCTGAATGCCGACCGCGCCGCCGCTGCTGAAGCCAAGGGTGAAAAAGTCCTGCTCGTCCGCAATGAAACCAGCCCGGAAGACCTTCGCGGCATGATCGCCGCCGAGGGCATCCTCACTGCCAAGGGCGGGGTTTCTTCACACGCCGCTCTCGTTGCCCGCCAAATGGGCAAGGTTTGCGTTTGCGGTGCCGCTGCCGTGGAAATCAACTACGACAAGCTCACCGTCACCGCCGCCGGCGAGACCTTCAAGGAAGGTGATTACATGTCGATCGATGGCACATCCGGCACCGTCTATGGGGGTCAGCTCAAAACCGCTCCTTCGGAAATCATCACCGGTATTGTCAGCAATGACAAAGCCGCACAGAAGACCGAGAAGTTCAAGAGCTTCCTCCAACTCATGGAGTGGTGCTCGAAGGCATCCAAACTCGCCGTCCGCACCAATGCCGACACCCCGGAGCAAACCCGCATCGCCATGGCCTTCGGTGCCACAGGCATCGGCCTCACCCGCACCGAGCACATGTTCTTCGAAGGCGACCGCATCGACTCGATGCGCGAGATGATTCTCGCCACCGACGAAGTCTCCCGCCGCGCGGCGCTTGCAAAACTCCTCCCGTATCAGCGTGAGGATTTCACCGGCATCTTCACCGCGCTCAAGGGTTTCCCGGCCACCATCCGCCTGCTCGACCCGCCGCTTCACGAGTTCCTGCCCCACACCAAGGAGCAACAACTCGACCTCTCGAAGAAACTCGGCATCAAGGTGGAAACCATCATCCAGCGCGTGGCTGAACTTCATGAGTTCAACCCGATGCTTGGTCACCGTGGTTGCCGTCTCGGCGTTGCCTATCCGGAAATCACCGAGATGCAGGCCCGCGCCGTGTTCGAAGCCGCCGCAGACGTCGCCAAGAAGAAGATCCCGGTGAAACCCGAGGTCATGATCCCGCTCGTCGGTTTCTCCAAGGAGTTCGAACTCCAGGCCGAAATCGTCCATCGCATCGCCAAGGAAGTCATGGCCGAGAAGAAGGTGAAGTTCGACTATCAAGTCGGCACCATGATCGAAGTCCCACGCGGTGCCCTCACCGCCGACGAGATCGCCAAGGGCGCCGAGTTCTTCAGCTTCGGCACCAACGACCTCACCCAAACCGCTCTCGGCATCAGCCGCGACGACATGGGTGCCTTCCTCATGCCCTACATCGAGAACGAAGTGTTCAAGAAGAACCCCTTCGCCACCCTCGACACCACGGGCGTCGGCCAACTCATGGAAATCGCAGTCGCCAAAGGCCGCAGCACCCGTCCGAACATCAAGCTCGGCATCTGCGGCGAACACGGCGGTGACCCGGACTCCGTCAAGTTCTGCCACAAGCTCGGCCTCAACTACGTCTCCTGCTCGCCATACCGCGTGCCCGTCGCCCGCCTCGCCGCCGCCCAAGCCGCGATCGAGGAAGCCAAGGCCTCGCCTGTCGCGAAAAAGGCAGCCAAAAAAACCAAAAAGAAGTAACCTGTAGCGGCGGTCTGTGACCGTCGCACGAATCATCTCAAAGCCGCCCCGGGAAACCAGGGCGGCTTTTTTGATTCCTCGATGGGCAGTCACATCATCATTCCCAGTCCTCGATCTGGAGGTCGGCCACGCGGCGGAACTCGCGTGTGTTGTGGGTCACCAAGACCCTTCCCTAAAGGCAAAGGCAGGGATCGGACCTCCGGGCCGTCCTGTGAATGACAAGCGGATTAGCTAACCCAAGAAGAGACCGAAAAGTCATTCTTGGTCTCCTTATCGTGTTTGCAGGCTTTACGGTGGAGCGGATTACTAAAATCACATGGAAATCGGCGGTTCATTTTTTGCACCATTGCCCATGAACTTTAAAGATTGCGCGATCTGCTTTTATCGGGAAACTCTCCCCACAGTTTTTAACCCTCTAAACCCATGGAATTCCGCTGCCCCAGCTGTCAGATGCAATTGAAGGCCGAGCCAGATCAGGCCGGTCAGTTGGCCCAATGTCCGGCCTGCAATGCCCGTTTGCAGATCCCCGCCGATATGCCGGAATCCACTTTGACCGGACCGCGTGCGGCGGTACGCCAAGGGTGGAAGGAAACGGATCCGACAAACCCAAACATGCTCGTCAGCCTGGGAATCGGCGTTGCAATGCTTACCTTTTGGTTCCTGATCCTGCTGCCATTCAATCCTGCGGCAGGCAAATCAAATGCCGACTACAACACGATGGAGTTCGTGGCATCCCTGTTTTACAAGCACTTCTTCGTCAGCCTGCTCAACACACTGTTCTTCTCATGGGCCATCTCCATCCTCTATCTGAAGTTGCAAAAACTCCGCCACCAGAAGGCCGCTCTGCTGCTCGACGTGCTCCCGATGTCGCTCGGCAAGGAAATCAACATCTCCAATGTCGGCCAGTTCATCGACCACGTTTACAAACTACCACGCAAGCTCAGGGATAGCCTGATGGTGAACCGGATCCGCAAGGCCCTCGAACTTTTTGAAATCCGCCAATCCGCCTCGGATGTCCGCGAAATGATGGCCAGCCAGTCCGATATCGATAGCGCCAGAATCGGCGGCAGTTATACGCTGACCCGTGCCTTCCTGTGGGCGATCCCGCTGCTGGGTTTCATCGGCACTGTCATCGGTCTGTCACAGGCCATCGGCGGTATGAATTTCGCGAATGTCGAGGACGTGACGAAAATCGTTGCCTCCATCAACAACGTGACCAGCGGTCTGGGCACAGCGTTTGATGCCACACTGCTCGGCCTTGTCCTCGCCATGACGTTGAATTTCCCGATCAACTCGCTCTCGAAACACGAGGACGACAACCTCAATGCGATCGACGCATTCTGCAACGAAGTGCTGCTGCCGCGGCTCTATGACGGCGTGGGTGCCGGCAATGGAGATGCGGCCGCGATCGCCGATACCGTGGTCAAGCAATTGGAGAACGCCCATCGTGAGTTGCTCACCGATCTCAACGAGCTTTCGACGCGGATGGTCGCTTACGCCACCAACCTCGATCAAAAGATGTCGGCTTTCCAAACGACCGTGACCGAGGAGTTCGTCACCAAGACTGCGGCCATGCGGGACGAGTCCGACAAGGCGGTCAAGGAATCGATGGAAAAGGTTTCGAAATATATCGGCGGACTGGAGTCCGGTATCAAGGGTCTGAATGAAGTGCTTACGAATCTCGGCGGAAAACAGATTGTCATCCAGCAAGTCAGACGCAGGTGGCCATGGTCCAAAAACGACGGCGAGTAAACCCGGATTCTAACGTTTTCTCCCTCCTGCAATGGCCAAACGACGCAAGGGAAACCATGACGAGGTGATGTTGATCCCCTTCTTGGACATCTTGTGTTCATTGATCGGCATTCTGGTTCTCATCATCGTCGTGCTCTGCGTGGCCAATACTCAACAAACCCAGGGCCGCCCTCCTGAGGAAGTGGCGCGCGCCCATAAATTCGCAGCCCTCTCCAAGATACGGAAATCGCTCGATAAGGAACGCAGCGAGGCCAGCGAGAAACTTGCGAAATTGGAAGCCCAGGAGGCTGAATTGGCCAGCAAACAAAACCGCCTGACCGAGTTGAAAAAGCGGATGAGCCTAACCGGAACCGAGGCCGCAACCAACAAAACCAAGGCCGCGCAAATCCAGAAGCAGATCGAGGACCTCATGCTACAGATCGAGACCCTCGTCCGGCAGATGCCTCCGATCCGCAAGGAAATCGAGCAGCTCAAGAACCAACTCGCCCTGCTCAACCGCAAGCCGGACAACAAGCCGCTGCCGGTTATCATCCAGCCCTCCGGCGGCGGCTTCGGCGGAAGCAAGAAGTTGTTCTTCGTCGAGGCATCCAACGGCGCGATCACCCTGCGCAAAGGCCGCTCTGAAAAACAAAACATCGGGGCCGGCAGCCTCATGACGGATAAGACCTACAACGATTTCCTCACCCAGATCAAAAGCACTCCCAACTCCCTGCTGATCTTCCTGATCCGCCAGGAAGGCAGGGTCTCCTACGAAACCGCCGCAGGTTGGGCGCAGAGCAATTACGGGATCAACACCGGAAAACTCCCGATCCCCGGCGGCGGCGAGGTCGATCTGAGTCTGTTTGAAAAATGAAAACGATGAGCAATCACTAAAATGGCAAAACGCAGACATGGCCAGGAAGCCGAGCTTCCGTTTGTGGCTTTGATGGACACGATGACGAATGTCGTCGGCGTTCTAACCATCGTGCTCGTGATGATCGGCATCAGCATCGCCCACGCTGTTAAAAAGATTCTATCAGACCTTCCTCCGGCCACGGAAGCGCAGGTGGTCGAGGCTCAGGCCGCGATTGATATGACCAAGGCTCAGTTGGCGACTCTTTCCAAAAATACAGTCACGATCCCAAACCTGCCCAGCCAGGGCGATATCAATGCCGAGCTCATCAAGCTGGAAGCCCAAGTGAAGGAAAAGAACATCAAACTCTTCGACCTGACGACGCTCAACAAGGAATTGACCACGAAGTCCGGTGAGATTTCCAATCAGCAAACCGAACTCAACAACCTCATCAGCGAGCGGGACCGGCTCCGCGGCCTCCTCGAAACCACGCCAATCGCAAAGGCTCCGGAAGCGAAGATCATCCGCATTCCCAACAGTCGCCCGATTCCCCAAGACGCTAAAATCTATCACGCGATGGTCAAAAGCGATCGTATCCATATCATCGATCCATATACGCCGCTCACTCTGTTCAACCGTGAGTTCGAAAAAAACAAGAAAGATTGGCTCATCAAACGCACGGAGGTCAAAGGCAAGCCTGATAAATTCCTTTATGACGGCACCAAGATCGCGGCCCACTTCCAGAATTTCAACTGGGGAAACTCGCGCGGCCAGAAAATCTCAGTCCAGCCCGAACCAACCAATTTTTTCCTGTGGCTCGTGATCCGTCCGGATCTTGAGAAGGGTGGAACTTCACTCGATGATATCGCAAAACCCGACTCGGAGTTTGCTAAATCACTCCCCATCATCCGCCAAAGCTTCCGATCAGTACTGATGTATCGCGTGCACATCGATTCGTTCAAGGCCTACCTTGCGGCTCGCGAAGTCTCCGAAAAAGCCAACATCCCCGCAGGCTGGGATATCAACCTGGGACTGGACTATCGTATACCCATCCCCGACCTGACGGTGCAACGCCTCAAGGAGCCTCCACCTCCCCCGCCAAAGCCCAACACCCCCGCGCCCCCACCAAGACCCAAGCCAGGGCTTGATTGATCGTATTTTTCAACGGCAATGGCAGGGACGGAAAATTCAAGGAGCAGCGAAATATGTTCGCCGTGAGGATGAAATGACGATGAAGAGTCCTGCTGAACACCAAATCGGCTCATCATCCGCGTGGGCGGACATGTTCCGCCCCTCCTTGAGTGCCCACTCGTGATCTTCCTTATTGACAAGCCGCCATCGAATCTGCCACTAACTATCAGTTCGCGGCATGTTTTCAAAAACGGTCAGGCTCACCTTGTTTACTGCAGTGTTTTTCGCTGCGGTCGCAGGGATCTACTCCCGGCGCGGGACGACGACGGTTGTGAACTCACCCGCCAGGTTGAACCGGATGTTCAGCGAGGCGGAAGCGGCATTCGGAGCCAGGGACTACACCACTGGAATCGCCAAAATTAAGGAATTGCTCGCGGTAAGACCTCCTAGTTCGGAGATCCCGTATGAGTTGCTTTATTTTTACATCGGTCTCGGCAATCTCCTGAATAACAACCTGCCGGATGCCGAAGCGGGGTTCAAGGATGCCATCAAGCGCTATCCGAATGGGGAATACACCTCCCGCTCATACCTCGGCCTGGGGCGGGCCTGCATGATGCAGGAAGC
>CAIVKO010000010.1 GCA_903906515.1 Akkermansiaceae bacterium | reverse complement strand
GGTCTAACGCCATCCGCCCCGGGATTTTAACCGACTTCATGAACCGCGCTCGCGGCCACATGAAGCCACTTAAATTCGAACCGAATCTGTGCAGCACGCTGTTTGCCGCTACTGCGTGACTCGAAAAAAACCAAACTCCAGACACGGAGCAAGATGCTCCGTGGACGGTCTGGAGCGAGACGCTCCAGCCACATGCACATGGGATCCTCACATTCTGAAATCGTCGCCGAGGTAGTGTTTACGGGCGATGGGATCGTTGACGAGCTCTTCGGAGGCACCTTCGAGGATGACGCGGCCGTCGTGGATGAGGAAGGCGCGGTCGGTGATGGTGAGGGTTTCTCGGACCGAGTGGTCGGTGATGAGGATGGCCAAGCCGTCACGGTCGCGGAGTTCGCGCACGATGCGCTGGATGTCCTCGACGGCGATGGGGTCGATGCCGGCGAAGGGTTCGTCGAGCATGAGCAGCTTGGGGTCCGAGCAGAGCGAGCGGGCGATGGCGAGGCGGCGTTTTTCGCCGCCGGAGAGGGTGATGGCGAGTGACTTGGCGAGGCGGGTGATGCCGAAGCGGTCCATCAGGTCGTGGGCCCGGTCGTGGCGGTCGGAGCGGCTGAGGTTCGGTCGGGTTTCGAGGATGGCGAGCAGGTTGTCGATCACCGAGAGTTTGCGGAAAACGGATTCCTCCTGGGGCAGGTAACCGAGTCCGAGGCGGGCGCGGCGGTGCATGGGCATGTGGGAGATATCATGTCCCTTGAAACACACCGATCCCGCGTCAGCGGGGATGAGTCCGGCGATCATGTAGAACGAGGTGGTCTTGCCAGCTCCGTTAGGTCCTAACAGCCCGACGATCTCTCTGGGTTGCACGGTGATAGAGACGCCGTCCACCACGGCTCTGCCGCTGTAGGTTTTGCGCAAGCCGTTGGCGAAGAGGACGGCGCTCTCGGTGTGGTCGCAGGTGGATCCTGGGTCGTGCATGGGGTGGATATTGTGGGTTGGATCAGCGTTTTTGGTCGAGGTGCCCGCCCATTTCCCAATTTCCTTCGGTTCTGAAAGAGCCGGATTTTTCGATGTTCAGGGTGAGGTTGGGTTCCTTGGCGCGCATGAAGGTGGCGCCTTGCATGACCCATGGGTAGCCGCCGCTCAGGGTGATGTTGCCGGTTTTGGGGTGGTAGGTGAAGAGTGCGCCACTGGCTTGGACCGGTTGTTTTCCGGCTTCGACTTCCTTTTGGACGATCTTGACCGCGCCGGTGGCGGTGATGGATTCGACATCGCCGAATTTCGCGCCGAGTCCCATGCCGGGTGTGTTTTTATCATCCGGTTTATCCGGCTTTTTCTCGGGCTTTTTACTGAGGTGGATTTCCAGCTTGTTGGCTCCGGTGAGATTGAAGCGGGGGTCGGTGACCTTGATGTTTTTCAGATAAACGAAAACGCCGGTGTCAGCATCGAAATACATGCCACCGTCGCAAGTGATCACGGTGTCGGTGGGTCCGGGTTGTATATCGAGCGGCTTGGCCTCAAGGGTGGGCGCATCGGCATTCGCCGGCGTCTTGGCAACGATGTCGGCTTTTTCGAGAAATTCCCTGGCTGAGAGAGTGGCGGCGGCGGAGGCATCGAGATCCGCGCGCAGTTCGTCTCTGGACGCTTTGGCGGAATCCGAGACCAGCGCGGTGTTTGGCGTGGCCGGTTGTGGTGGTTCGGCAGCTTGTGCGGGGGTGAGCATTGCCATGCCGGCGATGGCGGCGGAGCGGAGCGGGGATGTATTCATGGTGGTTTCGGTAGGGGCTTGCATCCAGGTGGTGACGGGTCCTGTTAGAAATCCCTCGCCATCCTCGAAAGCATAGATCAGGCCATTTCCCTTGGCGCTGATACGATCGGCATGAAGGGATACGGGTTCATCGGCATTCAGCGTGCCCTTGGCCTGATTGAAGACCGCTTTGGCAAGATCCGCGCGTCCGCGCCGGGTGCCGTCCGGATTGAAAAACTCGATCACCACCCCATCGCCCGCGACGGTTTCCGCGTCGACCAGGGTCATTGCCTTGGCCTTGAGCGCACCCGTGAGGAGTTGGTTCTCATCATAGCGTGGAAACATCACGCCGTGGAGTTGGCTGCCGTTCGGGAGCAGGGAAATGGCGGAGAGTTTCTTCTTGGGCACGGGCACGCCATCCTGTGCCGCGTGGAGAGCGGGAGCGAGAATCAACAGGACCGGAACAAGTGCGCGCAGGGGAGAGTGGGGTTGAAAATTTCAGTGTGACGCGTGATGGATGGCGATCAGCTTGACAAGAAGATCCTCGATAAACTCCAACGGAATTTGGTTAGGTCCGTCGGATAGAGCGTTGGCGGGGTCCGAGTGGACTTCCATGAAAACGCCATCCACGCCGGTGGCCACTGCCGCACGGGCGAGCACGGGGGCCAGTTCACCATCGCCGCCGGTGGTGCCGCCGAGTCCGCCGGGGCGTTGCACCGAGTGGGTGGCATCGAAGATGACCGGCAGGCCTTCCTTGCGCATCCAGTAGAGCGAGCGCATGTCGGCGACCAGGTTGTTATAACCGAAGGTGGTGCCGCGCTCGGTGAGGAGGAAGCGCTCGCAGCCGAAGGCACGCATTTTTCCGGCGATGTTGACGGTATCCCAGGGTGCGAGGAACTGGCCTTTTTTCACATTCACGGCGCGGCCGGTTTTGGCGGCGGCTTCCAGCATGTCGGTCTGGCGGCAGAGGAAGGCGGGGATCTGCAGGAGGTCGATGTGTTCCGCCGCGATGTCGGCCTGTTCGGCGGTGTGGATATCGGTGGTGACGGGGACACCGAGTTCCTTGGAGATTTCACCGAGGATGCGGCAGCCTTCCTTGATGCCGGGGCCACGGAATGAGCCGATGGATGTGCGGTTGGCCTTATCGAACGAGGCTTTAAAAATGAAGTGGATGCTGGTGCGATCCGCGATTTCCTTGAGGGAGCGGGCCATTTCCCATGCAAAGGGCTCGGATTCGAGCGCGCAGGGGCCGAGGATGAAGAACGGGGTCGGGCCGCCTACCGGAACATTGCCGATGTTGAAGGGATCGAAGGACATGGTGGGGTAGATGCTAAAATACTGAAACGCTGAAAATCTGAGATGGGAGAAGTGGCTTATTCTTCGTCTTTTTCATCGGCGGCGTCCAGGGCGGATTGGTAGAGCGGTTTGAGATTTTTCAGGGCCATGGCGAGAAGTTTAGACTCGGAATCTGCGAGATTTCCCTGGGTTTTGGAAGTCAGCATTTCGAGGGAATCGATGACGGATTTGGCGGCCCTGAGGTTGACGGATTTGCTGCCGGTGAGGGGATTGGGGATCTGGCCGAGGAAAAGCCCGGCATTCTGGGCTTGCAGAATGACAAACTCATGGAACCGGGGGTCAGATTCAGGCGCGTCGGGCATGAGCCGAACGTAGAGAGGAAATCGCCGGAGGAAAAGGGCAATTAAATGAGGATTTCTCCACTCCTCCGGGTGGCATCAATGTTTGAGATCGACCTTTTTGAGCTTTGGCTCGATGACGATGCGGCAATACGGGTTCTTCGATTTATTCTGGAAGTAGTAGTCCTGATGGTCCTGCGGAGCCGGATAGAAGGTGGTGGCTTCGGTGATCTCGGTGACGATCGGGTCCTTGAAATCCGCTGAGGCGGCGGTTTTTGATGTGGTGGCGGCTTTTTTCTGCTCCTCGGAATGATAGAAGATTACCGACCGGTATTGCGTGCCCTCATCGGCCCCTTGGCGGTTGAGGGTGGTGGGATCGTGGAGTTTCCAGAACCAACTGAGGATTTTCTCATAGGAGATTTTTTTGGGATCGAACACCACCTGCACGACCTCGGCATGGCCGGTGTCGCCATCGCAAACGTCCTTGTAAGTCGGGTTTAGCACGATGCCCCCCATGAACCCGGAGGTTGCGGAATAGACGCCGTCGAGTTGGCGGTAGGCGGCTTCGATGCACCAGTAACACCCGGCTCCCAGTGTGGCGGTTTCGGCTCCGGCGGGGATTTCAGGCGTTTTCGCGGGTTCTTGGGTCATGGTTTTTTTCGCAGGTTCACAGGATGCAAGCATCGGCAGGACGATGAGTATGGCAAGAATGAGGCGTCGCATGCGAGTGAGAGATGAGGGATGGCATTTTGTTCCCGAAATAAATACGCGCTCACCATTCGATGCCGACGCCTTCTTCGGGGATGAGGATTTGTTCGCTGATGCCGAGGCGGTCGGCTTCGGCCAGCAAGCGCTCGACCGGTTCATCGTGCGGTTCGTTGCCTAACGGAAATGTGCCGTAGTGCATGGGGATCATCAGCTTTGCTCCGAGGTCGGCGAAGGCGCGCACGGCCTCCTCCGGGTTCATGTGGACGTCGCGTCCGCTAGGAGCGTCGTAGGCACCGATGGGCATGAGCGCGATATCGACGTCATAGCGTTTGCCAATTTCCACAAAGCCGTCGAAGTAGGCGCTGTCTCCGCAGTGAAATACGCTTTTGCCGCCGGCACGTACGATGTAGCCGCCGTATTCGCGGTGGGTGTCGTGCAGGAAGCGTGCGCCCCAGTGGTGGGACGGGGTGTGGATGATTTCCAGAAGGTCGAATTTCAACTCATCCCAGACCCGCATTTCATGGGTGGCGGAAAATCCGAGGCGCTTCACCAATGAGGCGCTGCCTTGTGGGACCACGATGCCTTCGCGAGCTTGGAGGATTCGCAGACTTGGTTTGTGGAGGTGGTCGAAGTGGGCGTGGGTGACGAGCACCAGATCCACTTCCGGCAGGCCGTGCAGGTCGAGGCCGGGTTTGCGCTGGCGTTTCACCGGGCCATGCCACTTCGCCCAGTTAGGGTCCACAATCACCGAATGCCCAGCGAATTGGAGAAAGAACGAGGCGTGGCCGATCCAGGTGATGCGCACCTTGTCTTGCTCTGGCGGGGCGAGCACCGGTTCCAGAACGTTACCCGCCCTGCGCTTGAACATGCCGGGCATGATCCGATGCCTCAGGAAACGCAGATTGCGTGCTGGCCATCCTTTTTGCGGCATTAGCCCGGAGTAACGTGTGGAGGCTTTTTTCCTGGGTGTTGGAGAGTCGGGCTTCAATGGCTGGGTAGGATAAGAAATCCGCCACATGCCTCGCATCTAAAACATCGTTTGGCAAGGGAATCCCCGTAGGTGAAAATCTGCAACTTTTTAGAGTCGAGGGGGTTTATCCCTCGATATTTCCGTGAATCGGTCTTCAGTAATCGCGACTTCTCATGAAAACATTTCCATTTTCCCTCATCGCCGCAGGCATCCTGGCACCGGGGTATCTCATGGCGCAGACTGCGGATGTGGAGCGAGTTCCGTCCGGATCTCCCGAGACGCCAGTCCGTGATGGTGCGGGAAAACATGACATGCCTCGTCCGTTCATGGATGCTGTCGATTTGAATCATGATGGCTTCATCTCCAAAGAGGAATTCGACGGGTTGCCGCGCCTGCGGAATCTGCCTGAGGAAAAGCGTCAGAATCTTTTCAAACGACTCGACAAAGATGAGGATGGCAAGCTGAGCCGCGAGGAACTCGGGCGGATGCCCAAGCCGCAGAACGGGCAAGGTCCGACGATGCCGCGTCTGTGGGAGTTGGATGTGGACAAGAGCGGTGGTGTCAGCATGGAGGAATTCAAGGCAGGCAGGTTGTTCAGCAAGTTGCCCGCTGAAAAACAGGATGAAATTTTCCGCCGGTTAGACACCGATCATGATGGCATGATCTCTCCCAAGGATAGGCCGGAACATCCATTCAAGCGCGATGAAGGGAGTCCTCATCAGGGCCGCCCGGGCGGTGGAAGATCCGAGGGTCTGCGTGATGGTTTCCATGATGGTCCGAAGATGGAGCAACGGCATATCATCCGCCAACTCGACAACGATGGTGACGGAGCACTTTCATTCGAGGAATTCCGCGTCGGCCCAATGGTCAAGGATCTCAACGAAGACGCGCAAAAAGTCCGCTTCAAGGAGATGGACAGGAATCATGATCAAAAGATTTCTGCCGAGGATTTCACTCCTACCCAACCCCGCGAAGAGGGAAAATGCCCCAAACGGCCCGAGCCTCCCACGGTGCCTCCAGCAGCGCCTCTCGCCGAGTAAGGGTGGAATTGGCTGGGGCGGGAGCATCCCGGGAGCGCCGAGCCCCAGCTCGGCGTGCCTATGAGAAAGCAATGATCGGCGAGCAAGCCTCCCAATTGGACGGTTTGGGTTGGAATGATCGGTAAAGAGAACGCGCCGAGCTGGGGCTCAGCGTTCCCAGGAGGGTGCTGTCACTGTCTATAGCCGCGCTTATGGCGCGGCGGAGAGGGCTTCTTCTTTTGCCACGGATGCACGCACCACTTCGCGGATGTTGCCACCGCGGCGGTTGCTCCACCAGAGGGCCACCGGCGATGCGATGAAGATCGAGGAGAAGGTGCCGATGATGATGCCGATGAAGATGATGAAGCCAAAGCTACGCAGGTCGGTGCCGCCGAGGATGGAGAGGATCAACACGCTGATCAGGGTGGCTCCGGAGGTTAGCAGTGTCCGGGAGAGGGTGGCGTTGATCGCATCATTCATGACCTTTTCCACGGAATCGGTGCGGATCAGCAACATTTCCCGGATTCGGTCGAAGACGACGATGGTGTCGCTGATGGAATAACCGGCGATGGTCAGCACCGCACCGATGTGGATGAGCGAGAGTTGCCCGCCCAACATCACCACGATACCGACGCAGATGACCACGTCATGGAAAATGGCGATGAATCCACCGAGAGCGAAGGAGAACTCGAAGCGGGCGGTCATGTAGAGCATGATGCCGACGAATCCGAGGATGATGGCGATGAGTGACTGGGTGAGGAACGATCCGCCGATGAGGGCGGAAACTTCTTCCTGGCTGGCATCGATCTTGTAATGACCTCCGGCTTCCGGAGTGAAGGTGCTTTTGGTAAAGGTCGATTGCAATTTCTCGATGACCTGGGTGGTGTCGGTGGTGCTTTTGGCGGGGTCGTCCAGAGCACAGCGGATGGAAATCATGTTGGACTTCGATTCTTCGACTCTAGGGTCTGCGGTCAATTTGAGTTCGCTGAGAGTCTTTTTGATACCCGCCGCCGTGAGGTTGTCACCGGTGCCGGCTTCGACTTTGATCAGCGTTTCTTTTTGGCTGAGTTCGGGGATGGCTTCACGCAGTTTGGCGCTGATGAGGGATGCGTCCTTGACGCCTGTTTTCGGATTATCGGTCGCGCAACGGATGGTCAACAGGGTGCCCGACGTGGGATTGGACTCAAACCCGGGATAGGCTTCTTTGGAAAGTTGGGGCCGGATCGATTCGTAAACCTTATCGACATCCGCCGGAGTCACCTTGGTGTTCTTGCCGAGTTGGAACATGATGCGTGTGCCGCCGGTGAAGTCGATGCCCAGTGCGTGCTCGCGGCGGATGCCGAAGGTGACCAGGGAGGCGAGGAACGTCACAGCGGCGACCGCTATACAGATGTGGCGTTTGCCCATGAAGTCGTAGCGGTGCGCCTTGATGAGATTAAGGAAGGTGAGTTGTTTGAACCAGCCGAGGTCGATCCCCCAGCGGAAAATCACGCGGGTGACGAGGATGGCCGAGAATAGCGAGGCGGTGACGCCGATGGTTAGAGTGATGGCGAAACCCTTGATCGTGCCGCTGCCGAGGATGAAGAGGATCACGGCAGTGATGAGCGACGTCACGTGGGAGTCGAAAATGGCGGAGAACGCCCGATCATAGGAGGCTTCGATGGCGTGTTTGAGGGATTTTCCGCTCGCGATTTCCTCCCGTAGGCGTTCGTAAATAAGCACGTTGGCGTCCACCGCCATACCGATGGTCAACACCATGCCGGCGATACCGGGAAGGGTGAAGGTGAAACCGAACATCGCCATCACGCCGAACAGGATGATCGTGTTCACGACAAGCCCGATGTTGGCAATGAAACCTGAAACACGGTAATAAATGAACACGAACAGGAAAGTCATCAGCAGCGAGAGGCCGCCAGCGATCATGCCCTGCTTGACCACTGCTTCGCCGAGAGTGGGCGAGACGTTGCGCATTTCATCGACGACGAGCGCGTTTTCCAGCGGGTTCATCAGCGAGTTGGCGAGGGTCTGGACTTCGCCGGATTCGCGCAGGCCTTCGATGATGAAGTGTTTGCCGAGCGGCACCTGGTTGACCACGGGGGCGCTGATGACCTCGCCGTCGAGCACGATGGCGATGCGGTCTTGGCCCGGGCGCATGTTTTTGGTGAGGGCGATCATCTTATCGGTGCCATCGCCGTTGAGGGTGATGTCCACGGCGTCGCCCTGTTGTTGGGAAGGCACAGCATTGGCGATGTCCGAACCGCCGAGGGCGCTGCGCCGGCTAAGAAGGATGGCGCGCTTGTATTCGTTGCCATCTCCGTCCTTGCCCTTGAGGAGATATGCACGTTCTCCGACGGCGAGTTCACCCTCGTTCAAGACCCGTTCTGCCAGAGTCTTGCCGTTAGGACCGGGCTCCTCGCTCCGTTCGCTGACTTTCCGGAGTTCGAGTTTGGCAACTTTTTCCAGTGTGTCGCGGATTTTCTGCGATTCCTCGGGTTCTACGCCGGGCATTTGAAGGAGGATGCCACTGGTTCCCTGGCGCGCGATGATCGGCTCGGCGGTGCCCATGCCGTTGAGGCGTTTTTCAATGACGATGATGGCTTGCTCCACCTGCGCCGGAGTGATCGGCATTTCATTACCGCTTTCGTCAACGCGGGGCTGAATGTGCAGGGAGAAGGACGAACCACCAAGAATGTCGATACCACCCTTAAGACGTTCCTTGGGTGGCGTGGCGGCGAGAAGGCAAAGTGCGCAGACGCCGATGGTGAGGATCGTGCCGACATTACGCTTGCGGCGTTCGATGTCGGTGGCGAAGTACCAGAAGAACAGGATCATCAGCAGCAATCCAATGCCAAAAACGACAAGCGGATCACCAAATACCGAGGTGGAAGCGAGCAGGGTGGTGGACATGATAGTAGGTCGGGAATCGGGATGCGGGAAGCGGCTTACTTGGTGGCCGGTGTTTCCTTTTTGTGGACGTGAGTGATGGCCATTTTATCGAATTCGATCATGGTGCCCTCGGCGACTTTAACCATCACCGTGTGTTCCTTCACGTTGTGGACGATGCCGTGGATACCGGCGGCGGTGACCACTTTGTCGCCATTTTGCAGGGCGGCGATGCGGGCAGTTTGTTCCTTGCGCTGGCGTTGTTGCGGGCGGATGAGCAGGAAGTAGAACATCACGATCATGAGCCCCATCATGATCATGGGATTGCCGAGGATGCCTCCGGCAGGAGGGGTTTGGGCAAGCAACGTGGTGGGCAACAGGGTGTGGATTAGTGTCATAAATTTGAGGATGGGTTGTAGCGCCGGATGAAGGATTCTTTATACTCGGAGAAGGTTCCCGAGGCAATCGCCTCCCGTGCACCGGCGACGAGGCGCAGGTAGAAATGCAGATTGTGGAAGGAAAGCAACCGCAAAGCGAGGATTTCGCCCGCCCGGAACAGATGCCGGAGGTAGGAACGGGAAAATCCGGCCACATGCGGGTGGGCCGATTCGCAGATCGGACGGGGGTCTTTGGCGTGGATCAGGTTCTTGATGTGGAGGGGGCCGTCGAGAGTGAAGGCCACACCATGGCGGGCGATGCGGGTGGGCATCACGCAGTCGAACATGTCCACGCCACGGGCGATCATTTCCAAAATTTGCGGCGGAGTGCCCAGTCCCATGGCATAGCGCGGCTTGTCCTGCGGCAGGAATGGCACGGCATTTTCGATAGCGCGGAACATTTCATGCTCCGGTTCGCCCACCGACACCCCGCCGATCGCGTAGCCGTCGAAGCCGAGATTCACCAGTTCCCGGGCCGATTGTTCGCGTAAATCGGCGAAGACCGAGCCTTGGACGATGCCGAAATGCTGCTGCCGTCCCTCGCCGGAGCGGGGTTCGTTCGCGGTGACCCAGTCCTTGCAGCGCCGCGCCCAGCGGGTGGTCAGGGCGAGCGACTTCGCGGCGTACGCCTCATCGCACGGGTAGGGCGGGCACTCGTCGAAGAGCATGGCAATGTCTGAGCCGAGCGCAGCCTGGATTTCCATGCTGAGCTCCGGGGTGAGCAGCATCTTGGAGCCATCGAGGTGGTTGTTGAAGCGAACGCCCTCTTCCGTGATCTTTCGGAGTTTGGCCAGCGACCAGACCTGGAACCCCCCGGAATCCGTGAGAAACGGCTTTTGCCAGGTGGTGAAACCGTGCAGGCCGCCCATTTCGCGGATCAATTCATGGCCGGGCCGCAGCCAAAGGTGATAGGTGTTGCCGAGGATGATTTGCGCGCCCAGTAAGTCGAGTTCTGCCGGATGCAGGGTTTTCACTGATCCCTGGGTGCCCACCGGCATGAAAATCGGGGTTTCCACCGTGCCGTGCGGGAGGACCAGCTGGCCAAGACGGGCGGAACTCGAAATATCGGTGGAAAGAAGGGAAAAAGACACGGGTGAACGCGCGATATATGCGGAAAAGCCGCCCCGGCCAAGCGTAAACGCGCGACGGTGCTTTCGTGAACATCAAATCCCTAGGCGACTCGGGAACACTGGCCCGAAAACTGAATCACAACGACCGGTGAGCTCTTGAAAACAACAGAGGCTCAGGTGCCTTGATAGATTTGCCTGAAATTTCGATAAATATCGCAATGCCTCATGTCATCTGAGTATATCAGATCTCCCCACCAAAATTACCTATACCCATGAAAGCCAATCCCCTGATCCTCGTGGTCAGCTCGTGGGCAGCCACGAATCCCGATGCCGCCGCCATCTGGCTTGCGGAGCAGGGAGACGGCCCTGAGCTTGATCAGGCCCGCAGTTCGCTGGCTTTTTCCCTCTATGGGAAAAAGCCAGCCGCCGCGATGGGAAATGTCCGTGCCATCACGGAAGAGAATCTGAGTGTCTCCACCGCCACTGCGATCTATCAAAAATGGAAGGCCACGGATGCCGCCGCCGCCGACAAGGGTCTGGAGAACGCCGGTCTGAACGCCGAGCAGATCCAACAAATCAAGTCGTCCATCGAAAAATGAAATGGCCATGAATCCTGAATTCAGAACGCCATGCGCACGCCGCAGAGCCAGGTCCAACCGTTGAAGTCGCCGCCGCCTGAGCCGCCGTCCAGATAGCTGTATTTCAGGCCGGACATCAGCTTGAGTTTTTGTCCGTAGATATAATAATTCAGGCCGGCGTATCCGGCGAAGTAGGCGTCGCCTTTGGCATCACCCACGCCCGGGGCAAGCGCTTCGTAGCGTGTGGGTAGGAACACCCCGTTGTCATCGCTGCTGCCCGCCACCTCCCAGGTGGTGATCAATTGCAGGTTTTTCGTGAACGAATAATTGGCCATCGCGGAAAGGCCGCAGACATCAGCCACGCCGTTCACGCCGGCACCCCAGAGGAATTCTGTGGTTAGATCGAACGGTCCTTCGGTGATCTGGTTGGAAATCGAAATGCAGTCCGAGTAGGACGGCGATTTCATGCATGCTGAATCCTCGCGGAATCCGGGCTCGGAGTTGTGCAGGTATTGAAACTTCACCTCTGCTAGATCGAATCCAGTGTGTTTGGTGTAGTCGTAGCCGATCTTGCCGAGGAGGATCGTTCCGCCGTTGAAGTGCGACCATTCGTCCACGCGGTCGTTGCTGTAGGCTCCGAGATAATAGAGCCAGCCGCCTGCGATGCCCTTGCCGCTGGCCCATACCCCGGTGAGTTCTCCGCCGTAGAACATGTTGCCCAGCGCCGAGCGCTCGAATGGCAGGAAATCGCGCGATGAATATTCCTGTTCGCGGTTGAACTTCAATTCGGTCTTGCCGGCTGAAATGTTGAACGCGTCATTCTCGGTGTAGGTGAAATACATTTCCGGCGTGCGTTTGTAAATGCGCGGCGAAAGATCCGGATTAAGGTCGGTTAGATAGAGGAATGTCAGTTTGCCGAACAACTTGCCTTTCATGCCGAGGCGGAAACGCCGGACTTCGGTGTCGCCCCAGGTCAGGTCATCCGGACGGTCCTTCGTGCCGAAATTTCCAGAGTCATCCGAGCCGTAGGCGTATTGGGTTTGCAGTTGGCCGACAAGCGCCAGTTCCTGGAGCACCGGGTTTCCCTCGTTCTTGTAAAGCGTGGGGATCGACCAGATCTGGTCATACGCGGAGCCTTCGGCCAGTTTACCTACCAGCAAACCGGTGGCCCCAGGTGTTGGAACAGGTTCGGCGGAAATGAGGGATAACGATCCCATGTTTAACAGAAAAATGCCGGTGACGATGCGTGATGTGATCATTGTGTTAGATTGATATGCGGCTCTTGCGATTAAGGCTCCTGTAATCATATTTCCGGGATGCCGCCTCGCGGGAAGACCGGGGGTGTCTGATTACACGGACCCGGATGCAAGCTGTGAGCAACTGATGCGAAGCTTGTGAAACAATAAGGTCAGTGCGACCCTATTCTCAGCCCTCACCCGGCGGAGTCACGACCACCACGCGGTCCACGCCGTGCTTGGTGAATTCCTCCCAATAGCGTTTTTCCCAACTGGTGGTGCGGCTGCGGCGCTCTTCCTCGCTGAGTTTTTCCCAGGCGGCGAAGCCGATGGCACGGGCCAGATCGCGGTCGGCTAAGCGCACGGCGAGTTCGTCCCAGAAGCTTTCATTGCGGAATTCATCGTAGCACTCGTGGTAAAACAAGCGCTCCTCGATCTCCTGCTTCACCCGGAAACGCCGGGTTTCTTCGTCGAACTCGATCCAATCGCCCAGTCCCGAGTGCCCGGCCTTTTCCAAGATCTTGCTTTCAAGGTCCTCGAAGGCCGCGACCCGGTTGGTGGAGGATTCCTTCTGGTTCCACGACGCCACGTTGGCCGCTAGGCTGACCATTTCCACCAAAGTCGCAAGTTCCTGATCTGACAGCCGCAAGTGCATTCGTGCCGTCAACAAACCACCTCATGGCTCCACCCGCAAGCCCGCAACCGGGTCATTCGCATTTCGTTTGCGGAAAAGTGATGATTTGTTCCCGCATCCAGCTCAGTTGGCATCGAACGCGATCCTGAATCCGAGGTCGGAGCGCCGGAGCAAGCGGTTGTCCGTCCACTCGCGGGTTAGGGCGTTGCTGCCGGGTTTGAGAAATGACCCTCCGATGATGACCCAGTTGCGCTCGCCGAGCGGGTTGGCGGGATTTGCAGCAGGGCGGCGTGTCCATTCACAAACCGAACCCGCCATGCCGACCAGTCCTGTTTTTGTCCGGTCTGTGGTTTCCGCAGTGACGGGGATCCATCCGGACGGTTTGATAGTGGCGGACAAGGCTTCGTCCTGGCACAGCGCGGCAAACCATTCTTCTTGGGACGGCAGGCGGGCTTGTTTCCATTCCGCGTATGCCGTGCAGTCCCACCAATCCACCCCAATGACCGGCGAATCGAGTGACACGGGCTGGGTATTCCAGATTTTACCGGCCTTGGCGGCGGCTAACAAAGCGGCCCAGTCGTCCGGTTGGTGGCTGGTTTTTTCCGGTGGCTGGCTTTCGTGATCGAAGGTGCGTTCCCGTTGGTTTTTGGAGAGGGTTTCGAGTGTCTCAAGGAAATCCGCGTATTGGCCGATGGTGACTTCCTGGGCGGAGATCCGGAATGCGTGGAGGTCCTCCTCGGTGCCGTCCGGGGTGGGTTTCTTGCCGCCGGGAATGCGGATTGCATCCGTTAGATTGATTTTCGGAGGTGGGATTCGGGTTTCCGGCCTCATTTTGAGTCCCAGAATGATGACGGCGATCATGGCAATCGCGCCGGTGATGGTGATAAACGCGAGCGACGGCTTCTTGGCCGGGCGCAATCCGGGTTGTGTGGGAGCGGCGGGTGGCGGTGGGTCGGTGAGTTGTTGTTCGATTTGTTCGCAGATTTCGCGGACCTGTTCCCAAGTGAGCGGTTTTTCAATCTGTTTGCCAGTCATCCATGCCAGCAGGGTGAGGACTCGGGTGCTGCCAGGCTGGCTATCCGCCACAAGCGGCTTCATGGCTTCTCCGAGGTGAGTGATGTCCCGGACTGATTCCTCCGGGGAACGCTCACCTGCGATGGCGAGATTATCCATGCGGAGAACTCCCTGATCATCCAGATGGACGTGTTTCAAATCCATCGGCGAGGTTGATTGTTTCAACGCTTCATGCTGAAGATGCGCTTCGGAAATACGGCGCAGCATGTGTGACAACCGGATCGGACGGAAAGGGGCAGCGGCCTTTTTCCGATCTTCCAAGGTTGCTCCCGGCAACAATTCGTGTGCGAAAAAACACAACTCCGGCTCGGAGACGGCTTCGTACACGGAACCGATCAATGGGTGCTCGACGCCCGCCTTGGCACGCACGTCTGCTAGAAATTCGTCCTGCAAATAGAATCTTTCCCGGCGCAGTTCGTCCACCAACACGCGACGGGCCACTGAAACCTGCTCGGCCAGCCAGGTTTTTGTCATTTCGTTCTCTGACAGAAGTTCCACGAGGCGGTATTCACCGAGAAGACGGTCGTCGGGGATGGAATTCATAAGGGATGGATGAACAGGCAAAAACTATTTAACGGGCAGAGCAGGCAGGAGTGGGTTTTCCGGATCAAAGTCAGGTGGCAGTTTGTCCTGGAATTCGGGAAGCATTCCATTGCCGGGGCCGGTTGCGGGGGGCTTTGGAATTCTGGCGGCCAGATCGCGCGGCCATGCCTGCACGTCGAGCACGGTGCCCTTGTAGATTAATGAAACCACTTGTCCATAATAGGTGCGGTCTCCGAAAAGATGTTCAGTTTGCTTGTCCTGCGGGGGGATGACGTAATTCATCCGCAGGCTTTCTTCACCACCTGCCCAGTCAAAAGGAAGAGTCACCCATTGCTCGGTCACCCATGTCGCATCCTCAAGCTGTACGATTTCCCCCGAGCTCGTGCGGTTGAAAAACAACACGGATACCGCAATTTCTCCGACATCGATCTCCTCCGCAGGGGATTTCTGCACGGGAATGGTCAGCACCACATGCTGGCCACCCTCAGCGTTGGGGTCGTTGAATATCCTGACACGTCCGAGCGACAATTTGCCGAGCATGGCATCCGGTTGTTCGAAACCATCGCGGAGTTTGGCTGCGGCGAGTTCATAGAGCGCACCTGCTCCAGAGATTCCCATTTTGAAGACCTTTTCGTAATGATCTGCAGCCGTGTCGAACACGCCCATTTGCTCGTGCACCACACCGAGTTCGTAATGCACCGCAGGATCATCCGGGGATCGGGAAAGCGCCTCCTCCAGTTTCATCACGGCTTTTCCCATGTCACCCGCCACACGGGCTTGGCGGGCCTCATCGACCATGCGTTCGGACCCTGGATCTGCAATCTGCGGAGTTCTCAGCGGTGTCGGTGACACCGAGGGAGAAGTTGCTAAGGGTGGTGGCGCAGGTGGGCGGGAAATCACCCCTGGAGCCAGGGCAAGCGGCGAAGATGAAGGGGTGGAGGTCGGTGCTGCCGTGGTTGGCACTCTCATTACGACGGATTTGAGGACCTCTTTTTCGACCACTCGGACTTGCCGGGAATCCTCCAGACGTGTGGCCATCGCCATGCCCGCAACCAGCAACTGGGTGAACGCCATCAAGCCCAGTACCCAGCAGGCGACGGGAAAGACCGGAATATTTCCGGTGCTTGTGGCGGGCGGCTTATCCAAAAGCATGGCGCGAACATGCCTGCGCCGGGGTGTTCTGTCAATCCGGCATCGCAGTTGGTAAAATGGTAGGGTCGGCCGGCGGAACTACCGGGGCTGCAAGGTTGAAAACGATAGACCGTAGTTGTCACATGAGGAAATTGAACAAATAACCTACGAGCATGATGCCCGTGGCCACGATGCCGAAAAAGGTCGCGATCAACCGGGGTTTGAGCACCTTGCGCAGAATGATGGCTTCGGGCAGCGATAGCGCGATGACGGCCATCATGAATGCCAGCACCGTGCCGAGCGCGGCTCCTTTGCCGAGCAGCGCCTGTACGATCGGGATGATGCCTGCGGCATTTGAATACATCGGCACTCCGAGCAACACCGCCAACGGCACCGCCCACCACGCGTCTTTTCCCATGAGTGAGGCCATGAAATTTTCAGGCACGTATCCATGGATGCCGGCTCCTACCGCAATTCCCAGCAATACATAGAGCCACACCCGGCCAACGATGTCCTTGACCGAATCAAACCCAGCGCGAATGCGTCCCGGCCAATCCAGTTCCATCTCCATTCCGGGACCGCAGTGGATTTGGTAAACCCATTCCTCGACATGCTTCTCCAATTTTAGAAGCCCCATAATCCATCCTGATGCCATCGCGACGAACAGCCCCGTAGCGAGGTAAATTCCGGCGACTTTCCATCCAAACAGTCCGAACAATAATACCAGAGCCACCTCGTTCACCATCGGTGCGGCAATCAAGAAGGAGAACGTCACACCCAGCGGCACACCCGTGGTGACAAAACCGATGAACAAGGGAACTGCGGAGCATGAGCAGAACGGAGTGAAGATCCCCAGTAGAGCCGCGAGGATATTGCCCACCCATTCATTCTTTCCTGCCAAAATCCGCCGCGTCCGTTCGGGCGTGAAAAACGTCCGGATGATGCCGACCCCAAACACGACCAAGGCCAGCAACATCAGCACCTTGGGGGTCTCGAAGACAAAAAATTCGACAGCCGCAGCCAGATGGTTGCCCTCCTTCATTGGCAATAGATGATAGGTAAACCAGATGGAAAAACCCTGTAGATGCCGGTAAACCAACCACCATGCCAGCAGACCGGCAACACCCGGAGCTAGGTAGCGGAGAATGCCGGGTTTTGCAGGTGGCACAGATGGATTCATATCATGTTAGATCAAGCGCGATGGAAAGCAGTGGCGGATCAAGGCAGGATGGCGAGGGTGTCCCGTGCGGTGAGGTAAAGCCCGGCGATAAGCATGAGTGCACCGGTGATTTTCAAAATCCACGGCTGGGCGCGGGTGATGCCGCCCACCATGCCCGATGCCGCACGGGTGCTGAAGATCATCACCAGAGCGAACACCGCCACCGGTGCCGCCGTGCCGATGCCATACAGCGTCACCGGAAGTAGAATGCGGCCGCTTCCTAATGTCAGTGGAATCAGGCTGCCGAAGAACAAGGCGGCGGATACCGGGCAGAACGACAAGGCGAACATGAACCCGAGGATCACCTCGCCCAGCAACCCGCGCGAAGCCCATTTTTCCGCGCTGGCCTGGCTGGAAACCGACAGGCTGATGGGCAGTGAAAGCAATCCTAACAACAACATCCCGTTCAGAATCAGCAACGGCCCCAGAAGAGGTGTCATCCAACGCTGCAGGCCTTGCGAGACCGCCGGCGCGGAGGCGAACCCGAGCGCGAGCAGGACGGCGATGACCGCATACGCGCCAGTCCGCCCCAGTGTGTAGGCGAGTGTGCCGGCGATGGCACGCTTGCGCGATTCCACCCGCCGGGCCAGATAGGCGGTCGCTGCTAGATTGGTCGCCAGAGGACAGGGGCTGACGGCGGTGAGCAACCCCAGCCACAGTGCGCCTCCGTAAAGTGTTAGTTCGGTGATCATTCGCCGAGATGCTTGCGAATGGGAACGGCGAGGTAGGCGCGGAATGCCTCCGGATCATCCAGCAGATCCCAAACTTTATCCATGGCTTTCCATTCGGTTTCCTTGCCGTCCACGCGGTGGCTGACCACCACGGTTTTGGATGTCAGCTTGTAGTCATCGATATAGTGATGATTGACCGCTTCGCCGGTATCAATGACGCGGAAAATGAGTTTTTTGCCGGTGATTTCGGCAGGAAAATTCTTCTCCGCCGTTTCACGGCTGAATTGTTCTATTTTCTTGCATGATTCACAGCGCGTCCCTGAGATAAAATAGGTCATCACCACTTGATTCCCTGCAACAACCGTCAAAGTCTCGGCGGGCGGCGGAGTGGCGGTGGCCTGCGCAATCGCATTGGATTTCTGGTATTCCCGGTTGCCCCAAATGGCAAGGCTTCCCAAGGCTACAATCAGTAAGACGGCACGGATGATTTGTTTGGCAATCATGGATTCAAAGATGGGTCGGAGGTCATCAGGATTGGAGGAGTTTTTCAAGGTCGGCGTCCGATGGGACTTTGCCCGCAACCTTGAGCTTGCCGTCCACCACCAACGCTGGCGTGATCATCACGCCGAAGTCGGCGAAACGCATGAAGTCGGTGACTTTTTCGATTTCGTAGTCCACCCCGAGCCGGTCTGCGGCGGCTTTGGTGGCGATTACTAGGTTGTTGCATTTGGCACAGCCGCTGCCGAGGATCTGGATTTTCATGGTGGGGTTGCGGGTAGTTTGTGGTTAGAAAAAAATGTAACGAAGGCCCAATCGGTGAAGTTGGACAGGCCAACGGTGAGGCCGATGAATGTCTGGATCGAAAGAATTACTTGGATCAAGCAAGCGCTCTTGAGATCGTAGGTCGGGATCTTCATGCCGATACCTCCTTGGCTCGGGTCTTTTGTTGTTTCACGCAGAATGAGATTTCCGCCACACAGGGGAGCAGCAGGCGATAGAAGATCTTCTGCCCCCGGCGCTCATCACCAATCACCCCGGACGTCTTCAATACCAACAAATGCTGCGATGCCGTCGGTCCGCTCACGCGGCTCACCTCGCTGATTTCAAGCAATTTGCAGACGCAGCACTCACCCAGTGCCAATCGCTGCACCATAGCCAACCGCACGGGATGCCCCAGTGCCTTGAATACCATCGCCTGCTCCCGCAAAGTCATAATGTAAATATTTAGCTAAATAACGAATAATTCAAGGAGAAAATCGTGATATTTTCAGACCGACTCTGCGGGTGCTCGCGCGGCGGACAATCATTCCGCGGGCTCATAGCCGGGCAATCACTTGGTTGTGACATAAGATAAGGACGGCAACACCGGGAGTGACAGCGAAGCACTGGCAATCCCGTGTGTTTTCACACGGGATTGCGATGCGATTTTTTGTTGTTTAACTCACCAAGGACTGCCGACGATGACGTAGTTGTTGTTATATCGACGGTAATAGCGGTCACCAACCTGATAGTAGGTGTTTCCACGGTGGTTTACCACGCGATGGCCTGAGGGAAGACGGGTGATGGTTTCGCCGCGTCCGTATCTTGGGTCGTAACTGTTGGGTGACTCGCGATACACCCGGTTTGGCTGAGAGGTTTGGTGGTGGCGTTGTAAGCTGGCACGCCGCATCACGGAGTTCTATGGGGTATAACCCTGCCTTTTATCTGGTGATGCGATGCTGGGTATCAGTTTTTCAAAGGGATTTCATGACTGTTGAGTTTCATGGTCTGGATCATGCCGCGCACGAATAAAAAAGGCCTTTCCGCGCGAGCGGAAAGGCCGTGGTTGATTCCGTGAGGTTTGTGTAACCCGCGGACGTTATGCTGTGTTAGAGCACCATGTCCTTGAGCTTCTTCAGCGGACGCACTTTGACGACGGTCGAGGCGGGTTTAGCTTTGAACATCACTTCTTCCTTGGTGAAAGGATTGATGCCCTTGCGTGCCTTGACGGCGGGTTTGCGCACGGTGCTGACTTTCAGCAAACCGGGAAGGACGAATTCGCCAACGGCGTTCTTCTTGACGTGAGCTTCAATCACATCGGACAAGCCGTCCAGAACTGAACCCACTTGCTTGCGGCTGAGGCCGGTGGATTCGGCGATGCAGTCGAGGATCTGGGTCTTGGTGAATTTGTCTTTGGTAGTGGTAAGTTTCTTAGCCATGGGCGGAGAGTTGTGAAACCGGCAGCCGATGTCAAGATTCCTGCTGCTGTCTGTGCAAAAAAATCACGTATTCCCGTGGTTTTCATGAATTTCCCGCTTCAATCGCGGTTTTTTCGCTGTAATCGGTCTTTCTGTGCCTGTCATTTAAAGGTAATTTTGATGCTCCTCCCCTGATTCTCCGTGCTTGCGGTGCGGGGCTCGGCAGGTTTGACTGCGTGCATGACACGTCCCGATGGCCGCCAGAACGATCAACTCCGCCCCATTTCCTTCACTCCGAATGTCGCGCCGCACGCGACCGGTTCGGTGCTGGTTTCCTTCGGCGACACGCGGGTGATCTGCTCGGCCACCATTGAGGAGGACGTGCCGCGCTGGATGCGCACCCAACGCGTGGAAGGCGGCTGGCTGACTGCCGAATACTCGATGCTTCCATACTCGACGCTCGAACGCAAACCGCGCGATATCTCACGCGGCAAGCTCGATGGGCGGTCGTCGGAAATCCAACGATTGATCGGTCGCGCGTTGCGTGCGGCGGTGGATCTCAAAAAGGTCGGCCAACGCACGATATGGATCGATTGTGATGTCCTGCAGGCCGACGGTGGCACGCGTACGGCCTCGATCACCGGCGGTTGCGTGGCGATGGCCATCGCGCTGAACAAGCTTTTCGCCGAGGGGAAACTGCGGGATTTTCCGATCAAGAAGCTCGTCGCTGCGGTGTCCGCCGGTGTCTATCAGGGCGAGCCCGTGCTCGATCTGAACTACCCCGAGGACAAGGATGCGTCGGTGGATTTCAATGTCGTGATGACCGAGACGCTTGAGTTTGTGGAGGTGCAGGGCAGCGGTGAGGAGGCGGTTTTCACGGCACAGGAAATGGCTGCGATGCTCGATCTTTCACGTAAGGGGATCTCGGAAATATTTTCCAAACAGAAGGCCGCTATTCTAACAGCCGACCGCGCTGCGCCCGCCGATCTGGCATCGCTTGCAGCGGCGTTCGGCAGGTGATGCGGGAACCATCGATTCCTGTGAAAATCACCAGGACAATCTTTCGAAGCGGATGGCTGGCTGCGGCTTTGGTTCTTTCCACTTGTGGAAAAAAGACGATAGCACCCGCCCGCGCCACACCGATGGAGCCTCCGGCATTCTGGGTTTGGCATCGGAGTTCGCCACTCAAACCTGCGGACTCGGCATCCCTCGGCAAGGCCGGGGTCCGCTCGCTTTATTGGCAGGCGGCGGAATGCGGATGGGAAGACGGACGCTGGAAAACCACACGGATTTCTCCACCGATGGCGGATGGCAAGGATCTCGAAATCATTCCGGTTTTTCGCATCAAACCGGGGTCCGCATTTCTCGGATCGCCAAATGCCGCACGCCTGCTTGCTGGGGAAATCCACGCGTGGTCCGACAGGTCGCCGCCGCCCGGTGATATCCAGATCGACTTCGATTGCCCTGTTCGTTTGTTAGATTCTTACGCGCGGTTTCTCAAATCATTCGGAGCGGAGATCGCGCCGGCGCGTGTGTCGATCACGGCGTTGGCCTCATGGCCGCAGCATGCCGGATTCCGAGAACTTGCTCTTTCGGTGAAATCACTGGTGCCGATGTTCTATGATCTGGAAGCGGATGCTGCGGAAGATGTGATGGAGAACCGGTTTCATCCGATGGCGGACGACAAGGTAGCGGAGTGGATGCTGTCATGGGCGGACTGCCCGCGTCCGTGGTTGGCGGGGTTGCCGAACTTCGAGCGGCTTTCGGTGTTCGAGTCGGACGGCAGGCTCATCGGTCATCTGCGCGGGTGGGAGCACGATCCGGTGTTTTTCAACTGTAACATGAATGCCCGTGCGCTTGGCAATGGCACCACGATTTTTCACGCGGAAAAACCCGTCATGTTGTATGGCACGGAAATCACTCCGGAGCGGAAACTCGTTCACCGCACATGCGATCCGCAAGCGATCCTCAAACTCGCGGAGCAGGCGGGAAAATCGGGTGCCAGTGGCATCCTCTACTTCGCCCTGCCGGGTCCTGGTATCCAGGCCGCTCTTACCCCGGATCATCTGGTAGGTGCCGCGCGTCATGCACAGGCATCGCCGGTTCTGGACATTGCCGGAAATGGGACGGTCACCTTCAAAAACCCTGGCCCGTTTGATGTGCAGGCCGGTCGCTGGGAGTTGGAATTGAGCACGGATCATGCGGGCGCGTTCCTGTCGTGTCAGCCGGGCGGTTTTGTGGAATCGGAGACGCCTGGCGGTTTGCCTGCCGAATTGGCGACCACCGTCATCCTGCGGTTTTCGAAGTTGCCCTCCGGCGCTGCCATTACCTCCGGGCCGGTGATTCGCAACGCCGCTGGCATCAAATGGAAGTTGCGCGAGGCCTTGGAAAAAAAACATTCCGTCCCGAAATGATTTCGCTAGATAATCGCATGGCTTGTAGTATGGGAAATCATGCGTCGCGCAATTCCCGTTCTGCTCTTATTGATGATCGCCTGCGGCCCGTTTTTCGATGAGGCGCCGCCATCCCTCGGCAGCTATCCGGAGCGTGTCGCCACTAAGCGTTGGGATCACCTTTTCAAGGAAACCTCGCCGCTCGATCCCACATTGCCGGATGAACCGACTCTGGATGGTGCATGTCACGATCTTCTGCAAACCCTGGCACCGTTGGATACCCTGAAGCGCCTTGCGGAGATCGACCTCATGCTCAACCAGAACCGCAGCGGCCCGTATTCCGCCCGTCGCGCGAATTTCCTTCATGAGTTGCGCGAACTCGTGGCAGATCCCGCGGTTTTTGATGCGGCTAAATCCTACCTCACCTGGCGTGCCGGTGATGGAAGCACCATGCGCGCCACTCCGCCCGAGCAGCGCCCATGGAACATGGAGGAGGCCCAATTCAAATCACTTCATGAAATCTATCAGACGCGTGTTGCCGAGAAGCTTGCCGAGATCGACCAGATTGCCGCTGCCGCTCCGCGATCCATGAAGCCGTATTGGATGGTCCGCCGTGCGGCGTTTCTTTTCGAACAGGACCGTTATGCCGATGCTGAGACTGACTTTGCGGCGGTGGTTTCCGGGTTTCCCGCTCATCCTCGCGCGGAGGTTGCCAGCCTGATGCGGGCGCGTTGCAAGATCGAACAATCCCGCGTGCTCGGCAGGGCGGCCCATGCCGTGCAGGCTGGTGATGGTCAGGAAAATCCGGATGTCGTTACAATCCGTGACCTGCAAGCGGCGGCGGAAGAACTGCTCAAAACCCATGTCTCTACCTATGCTAAAGGACGCTTCACCCCGGACGCGGAAGGCTGGCTCGGTGGTATCGCTTATGACCGGAAAAAATTCGGTGCCGCCGTGAAACAACAGCTTGCACGCGTGGATCGCCAACCGACCCGTGAGACTACCCGCTCCGTGCTCCGTGAGTGTGATGCGATTTTCGGGGAACTGCTGAAGTCCTGTGAAGTTGATGCCAACGATTCATGGTTGGATGCTGAAACCCAGTTCGATGCCGCCGCAGTGGCCACCCATCCTCTCGTTGCACGACTTTTCGTCCAATACTGCATTGATCCGGCGGCGGATGTCTCCATCCCGTTGTGGTGGGACGAGCGCGGCATCGGTGGCCAGCAAACCCTCAATTTTCTCAACCGCAGGATTTTCAAACCCGCGCCTCTCGTCCGTCTCGCGCTCAGGGAACTCGGCAAGGAGTTGCTATCCGCCGGTTCCAAGCAGGACGCCACGACACTCACACTGCTTGCCTGGGCTGCCACCGGCGAGGGTGAACACGAACAGGCGCTTGCGTTGTTAGATCGGGTCGCCGTGGCCGCGCCATCCGATGAGGCGCTGCATGCGCGGGCCATCATCCTCCAGCGTCTGGAACGCCATGCGGATGCGGTGGCGGCCTTCGACACCCTTGCCAAAGCCTGGCCCGACAGCCCGCTTGCAGCGGATCTGGTTTACCGGCGTTCCGTTTCACTTTTCAAGTGTGGCCGCTCCGGCAGCGCGATCGCGGATATCGCTCCCGTGGTGTTTCTGCAGCCGGTCAAAACGGAAAACGAGGATTCCATCCCTTCGAAAAGAATGTTCCCATCATCCCAACTCATTCAGTGGCTGGATACCCTTGTCCAGTTTTCCCCGCTTGATCAACTCCAGAGCGCTTTCGCCGCCGTTCCTGCGAACTCGCTGGCTGCTGGCTATCTGCGTAATGCCATCCGCACTCGCGCGCTTGCGGCTGAACGCTTCGATCTTGCCGCGCAACATTTGGCTGGCGAGACCGATGTGCAGGACGATTCACGGCAATGGTTGGTATCCCGCCAGGATGGACAACGACTGATGACCCGCAAGGACTGGGAGACCCGCGCGGCACCGCTCGCGGAGTTATATGCAAAGCTCGGCGCTGCCGGGAACGAAGCCGAAATGCCGGCCCTCCACCTAGCCATCGCACGGTTGTGGATGGAGAATCGGGGATTGCTCACGTTGCCTGCCGTGGAGCTGAGTTACTATGCCGAGAGCGAGGAGGAAAAACAGGACCAACTGCGCCGCCGGAATGCTCTGGAACTCGGATTCACGCGGGATGCCGTCAACCGCGAACTCGACCACCACGACGAGGCTACCCACGCCCTCGAACACGCGCTTGAAGCAGCGAAGAGCCAGGACTCCGCCATCGCCGCACCGGCCCTGGAACTCGCCAACCAATGCTTGTTTCGCCGCGCGGAATTTTCGCTCTATCAGAAATCACGCGCCTTGGAAACCGACGATACCCGCCTCTCGCAAAGCCTCTATCGTCAGTTGATTGATCGTTTTCCCACATCGCCGGAAGCGAAACGCTCGGTTTATTTCACCTTCTCGCCTGCCGCTGGCCCATGGATGCCCGGCGATTACAATCCCGCCAACTCCGCCTCCGCCCTGATGCGCGCACTCATGGGAAAATCCGACGCACAAGACAACCATCACGGTCCTGCGTTGGAAAAAATCGCGGCCATCCTTGCCCGAGTGGATAACCCGGATCCCAAAACCCCGCTCTCCACCATCCGCAAAAATCTTGATGCAGCAAAACGTGAAATCGCTGCCCTGCGAGCCGGAACCGATCCCGACGAGCAGAACGATGTCGTTGCCGCGATCATCCGCCTCGACGACCTCAGCGCCGCCGCGTCGTTGAAAGACATCCGAGCCACCGATTTTCTCAGCTATGTGAAGGGTGAAACAGAGCATCTGCCTCCGTCTTTCAGAAGTCTGTTAGATTACAAGCAGCGTCTCCAATCTTCAACCGACGACACCGGTGCGGACCTTGGTCCGAAAAACGATACTGTCGATGGTTGGCGGTCGTTCCTCGATCTTTATCCGGACAGCCCGAAGGCGGAGGCAGCCTCCTTCCGCATGACCCGCCTGATCGCACGTCAATACCGCACCAGTAGGAAAATCACCGCCGTCCATTTCCCAGAGGCTCCCATGCCCGGAGGTTACAAACACCTCGAAGTCTTCCGCGTAAATCCGGAAACCGATCCGGATGCCGTGCTCTACGCCATCCGGGAGCATGAAAAACGCTTCCCCATGGGCCGTTATCTGGACGATCTGAATCTTCTCCGCGCGGGCACGCTGATCGACTCTGGAAACTTCGCCGACGCCCTCGTGCTGCTGGATGGCATCCTGGAAAACTCGTCTCAGCGCGATCTTCATGTGATTGCTGCCCTGGAATTCGCGGATATCGCCCAGCGCTTGCTCGATCCCGCGCAACGCACGCTCGTCGCCAAGGCCCTGAAAAGCACGCCGGGTGCGTTCGTTCGCCTCCGCCTGCTCGCCGATGGTGACACATTCCTCTCCCGTCTCCAACCGCTCATGCCGTGGTTGGAAAAAAACGGTTAGTGTGAAATGTTGGTGTTTCGGGTGAGGAGCGCAGGCTGGAGCAGTCGTCATGGTCAATGGGTCGAAAAACGTGTGGAACCATTGAAAGGAAATGGAATTCGAGAAAGTAGGATGTTTGACATAGAAGTCAAAACATCGTTGACGTAAGACCGCATGGATCCAATAGAGTATTCAAATATGCAATTCTCTGAATCGCTGACCGCCCCGTTCCGACTGGATGGAGAAGTCGCCCTCATCACCGGTGGGGCAACCGGCCTCGGTTTTGGCATGGCGCGGTGCTTCGTCGCGTCCGGTGCCAAGGTTGTGCTCGTGGGTCGGCGAGAGGAAGAACTGAAGCGTGCGGTTGCCGTGTTGGGATCGTCCGCCAGTTATGTCCGCTACGATGTGACGGAACATGACAAGGCTGCTGGATTGATAGAGGCTGCCACGCTCTCTGCCGGAGCGGCACCCAGCATCCTGATCAACAACGCCGGTGTTCATCTCAAGAAAGCCGCCGTGGAAACCAGTCCGGAGGAGTTTCTTGCTGTCCTCAACGCGCATGTCATCGGTGCACACGCGCTCACGCAGGCCGTATTGCCGGGAATGATCGAGCGCAAACACGGCAGCGTCATTTTTATCGCCTCGATGGCTTCGTTGTTTGGTCTTCCCAAGGTAATCGCCTATTCCGCCGCGAAGAGCGCCTATGTCGGCATGGTGCGCACGCTGGCCTCCGAGGTTTCCGTCGACAACGTCCGCATCAATGCCATCGCTCCCGGTTGGATTGATTCCCAGATGATGCGCACCGCGCTCGACGGAGATCCGGAACGACGTGACAAGATCCTGGGGCGCACGCCGATGGGCTGCTTCGGTGACGCGGATGACATCGGATGGGCTGCGGTCTATCTTTGTTCGCAAGCGGCGAAATTTGTTACCGGCGTTGTTCTTCCTGTGGACGGCGGTGTCAGTATCGGATTCTAACACGATGAATACTACGGCCGCCACACCCCGAATCAGACGCACCGGCTTCCGCTGGACGGTGTGCGCCCTGCTGTTTTTTGCGACGACCATCAATTACATGGATCGTCAGGTGTTAGGGATTCTGGCTCCGACTTTGGAACGTGAGATCGGTTGGAGTGAAATCGAATACAGTCACATAGTCATGGCGTTTCAGGCGGCATACGCGCTTGGGTTGGTCATTTTCGGCCGTCTGGTAGATCGGATCGGGACGCGTCACGGATATGCGATTTCCATTTTTGCCTGGAGTCTTGCGGCGATGGCGCATGCGCTGGCAAAAAGCGTGATGGGATTCGGTATTGCGCGGTTCACGCTTGGATTGGGTGAGGCGGGCAATTTCCCCGCCGCCGTCAAAACCGTGGGCGAGTGGTTTCCAAGTCGGGAACGCGCACTGGCGACCGGATTGTTCAACTCCGGCGCAAATGTCGGTGCGATTCTCGCCCCGTTGTGTGTGCCTTGGATCACGTTGAAATACGGTTGGCAGATGGCGTTCATCATCCTCGGCGCAAGCGGATTTGTGTGGCTGATCTTTTGGTATTGGCTCTACGCCACCCCGTCGCAGTCGCGCCGGGTTTCGACGGAAGAATTGGCCCTCATCCATAGCGATCCGCCCGCTCCCGCGACGGAGAAAATTCCTTGGAGCAGGTTGTTGCGTTGCCGCCAGACGTGGGCGTTTGTGGTGGCCATTTCGTTCACCGCGCCGATCTGGTGGTTTTTCCTCTACTGGCTGCCGAAGTTCATGCACCAGCAATACGGTTTGGATCTAGCAAGTCTTGGTCCGCCGCTGGTGGTGATCTATTCGATGACCACGGTGGGCAGCATCGGTGGCGGTTGGTTGTCGGGTTATCTTTTGAAGAGCGGATGGTCGGTCAACGCGAGTCGCAAGACGGCTTTGCTCATTTGTGCGTTGTGCGTGGTGCCGGTGGTGTTTGCCGCCAATGCATCCAATCTCTGGCTCGCCACCGGCCTGATTGGACTGGCAGCAGCTGCTCATCAAGGCTGGGCGGCGAATTTGTTCACGCTCGTCTCCGACATGTTTCCGAAACAAGCGGTCGGCTCGGTCGTGGGTCTTGGATCCATGTTTGGCTCGTTGGCGGCCATGGGCTTTGCGCAATTGACCGGTTTCATTCTTCAGACGACCGGCAGCTACTGGCCGTTGTTCATCATGGCGGGCAGTGCTTATTTGCTCGCGCTCGCCATCCTGCAGGTTTTGATTCCTGAAATGAAACCTGCGGAGGTAAACCATGTCTGAAACTGAAAACCCAACCGAACCTGCCACAGCTGCCGCTGGGATTGCCATCCATCGTGAGTGCGTGGAATCCGTGCTCGCCCGTAAAACTCCGCCTCGAATGGTTTACGCGCCGAACTATTGGCAATGGTTCGCCCACCATCTGAACCACGGCCTGTTGCCGAAAGAGATCGCGCACTGCCGGACACAACTCGACCTCATCCGGTATCTGGGACTGGATGTTTTCAGCCGGAATGTTTATGCCGACCAGCAGCACTGCTGGTTCGGTGGTCTATCCGAGGAAGTCTGGGATGGCGTGGATGTGCGCGAGGAAATCAGCTTCGAGGGGCGTGATCGCGTCATCAAAAGGACTTACACCACACAGAATGAAACCTTGACCGAGCGGCTGCGCTTCGTTTTCGCCGACTCTACACTCGTTCAGGAAAAATTCGTTCTCGATGACGCGAAAGATCCTCTCGGTGTTTTGGAGGAATTGTTGTCAGCCCGCGGTTGGCTTTTTTCACCGGATCAGTATGCGAAGGAACAATTACGAGTCGGCAATGATGGATTTGTGGTGGCTGGTGAATTGTCCAGCCCGCTCAAGGCTCTGCATCTGCTGGCGGGCGCGGTCAACACCACCTATCTGATAGCTGATGACGAAGAGCGCGTGCAGGAGTTGCTCGCGCTTCACGAGGCGGCGCAACTGGACCTCGTGCGCCAGATCGCCGTGGCAGGTGTTCCGGCGATGATGGCGATGGATAATCTCGACGCAGCGTTTCACACGCCGTCTTATCTGGAAAAATTCTCCGCGTCGTTCTACGAGCAGGCCAGTCGTATCGCGCATGAGCACGGCAGCACCTTCTGGATTCACGCCTGCGGGCGCCAACGGACCAACCTGAAGCTGATCGATTCACTCGGCGTCGACGGTTTGGAAGGAGTGGCCTTTCCTCCGCTCGGCGACGTGCAACTGGACGAGGTCATGCAACTGACCAGCGACCGGTTCCTCATCACCGGCGGCATCAGCGCGATCGAGACGGAAAAATTCCAGAGTGCCGACGAGGTTCGGCGTTATGTTGAAAACTTGTTAGTTCGGCTTCGGCCAAACTCGCACCGTTTCATGCTTGCGGCGAGTTGCAACACCTCCATCCGCACGCCGTGGCAAGTCATCCAGTGGTTTCGCGACGCATGGCAGGAATTTTCCCGGTGAACATAACAGGTTGGAATTTTTTTGAAACGCCGCCCACCGATGCTCCTGAGCCCATCTTCCGTTTGGCGGTCCGTCCCCAAGGTGAATTCATAGCAAACCAGCCGCATTCTGGGCCGTGCAGCATTCTCCGTGCTCCAATGGCTTGCCAAGCGCCTCTGGCTGTGGATTCTCGCTCCGCATGAGCGACGAAACAACTGCGAAAAATCCCCTCTCCGATGTTGAAGAGCGGGACCTCAAGTGGCTGCGCGAGGTTTATCAGGGAGATCACCAGCGGCAGTTGACGTGGCGTGCGGTGCTGACGGGCGGAGTTCTCGGGATGCTGCTCTCGGTCTCCAACCTCTACACCACGCTCAAGCTCGGCTGGGGTTTCGGTGTGGCAATCACGGCTTGCGTGATTTCCTACGTGCTGTGGAACGCCATGCGCACTCTTACTGGTGGCAGGCTCAGCCAGATGTCGATGCTGGAAAACAACTGCATGGCGAGCGCTGCGAGTTCCGCCGGCATGTCCACCGGCGGCACCGTGGGCAGCGCCTTCGCCGCATTGTTCATGGTGCAGGGCTATCATCAGCCGTGGTGGGTTTTAGCGGGGATGGTTTTCCTAACAGCATCGTTGGGCGTTTTTCTAGCGATTCCGATGAAGCGCCAGATGATCAATCAGGATCAACTCCCGTTTCCCAGCGGGATAGCAGCGGCTGAAACTCTGCGCAGCCTGTATTCTGAGGGCAAGGATGCGATGCGCAAGGCCCGCTCGCTTTTGCTGGGCATCGTGGTGGGTGGTGTGTTCGGAATCCTGAAAAACCTGGGATCTCTCGCGGAAACATTTGCTAATAATACATTTGGAAAAATCGCCGGTTGGATCAGCAGGGTTGTGCCGATTCCGGACCTGTTGCCGTTTCCCAATAAGTTCATGCCTAACGGAATCCGCTCCTCCGGTTTCGGTTTCGAACCGGGCGTGCTGATGATCGGTGCGGGAATGATCATCGGACTCCGGATGGCGCTTTCGATGCTGTTGGGTTCCGTGTTGTTGACTGTGGTGCTGGCTCCCATCATCACGAGTCAGGACATCACCTTTGCGTCGCTAGCGGACTATAAGGTATCGATGTGGCATCCTGGAATGGAGGAGGTGATTCCCCGCCGCTGGGGTGTGTGGGGCGGTACGTCCCTGATGGTGTTTTCAAGTCTGACATCTTTCGCCCTGCAGTGGCGCACTCTCGTCCGTGCGCTCCAGATGAAAGGCTCCAAAAATGTCTCGCCCGTCGCGCACCTTGAAGTGCCCATGACCTGGCTTTGGATTGGCTTGGTCCCCATCACCATTGGTTTGGTGATCCTGCTGAAAATTGCTTTCAACGTCGGCTTTGTTCTCGGTCTGTTCGCGGTGGCGATGTCCTTCGTGCTTTCGCTGGTGGCCTGCCGCGCGACGGGTGAGGCGGACACCACACCGGTTGGCGCGATGGGAAAAGTCACCCAACTCATCTATGCGATGCTAGCCCGCAACAATACGGTGGTGAACCTGATGGCAGCGGGCACCACCGCATCGGCGGCGGGCAGCGCGGCGGATTTGCTGACCGACCTGAAGAGCGGGTATTTGTTAGGTGCGAATCCGCGGCAACAATTCCTCGCGCAGTTTTCCGGAGTTTTCTTCGGAACCCTCTCGATAGTCCCTGCCTGGTATGCGCTCGCGCCGAGCGTGGAGAGCCTGACCAAGCGCTTCCCGATGCCGTCGGCCAACGCGTGGAAAGCCATGGCGGATCTGCTTGCCAATGGCGTGGGCGAGCTACCGCACAGTTCGATGTGGGCGGTGTTGATCGGCGGTATGATCGGCATTGTGCTGCCGATCATCGAAGCGAAGAAACCCTCCCTCAGCCGTTTTCTGCCATCGGCGATGGGACTGGGTCTGGGTTTTGTGGTGGATTTTTCCAACAGCCTTGGCTTCGCGATCGGTGCTGTCATCGCATGGATGTGGGCCAAGCGTTCGGCGGGTCACGCCGGTGCCTACTCGATTCCCTTGGCCTCCGGACTGGTGGCGGGTGAATCGTTGTTTGCAGCGATCATCGCGATCCTCTGCGCGGCGGCGGGTTTGATATTCGCCGCGCATTGAAGTTGGTTTTTTTCGATCATACGTTGGTTTTTTGTTTCTCCCCACAATGGCACCCGCGGCGAATTACGATCTTGGCAAAGCAGCCCATAGAGATATGATCACGGTTAATGAATTTGAAAACCAAACCCATCAACTGCCTTGGTCACACGGCTGTTTCAGAAATCACCAGATGCAAGCCAATTCCTGGCAATAAAGGGAGATGCCTGATGACCGCTGGAAGTTATGTCGTGTGCTGGGCTCTATTGCTGATCATGTGGGTGACGGTTGGTGGTGGCATCGTTGGCGCTGACGAAAAACCGAAGAGGCCACCCATGCCGCTAATCAACGCGCCATTGCTTTTTAACACCAAGCAGGCGGATGCGGTGATGGCATCGTTGCAGCTTTTTCCCGCCACGAGCGCGTGGCACGAAGACATCTCCAAGTTACCGGTGCAGCCGAATTCAACTCGCATGATCGAGGGAATCGGCGCTAACAAGAATCTGGCGTGGAATCTGGACATGGGCTTCGTCATCGTTCCAGGCAATCAAAAGAAGATAGCGGTGAAACTCGTGCTATACCCCGATGAATCCGATCCGGGACCGTATCCCATGCCCGACAATGCGCCGATCGAAGGTTGGCCTTTGATGGGTGGTGACCTAGCGAACGTGCAGCGCGTTGGCGGTGGTGACCGGCATGTGATCGTGCTCGATCCTGTGAATGGAAGGCTTTTTGAATTTTATCAGGGTCGGCGCACCGATGGCGGCTGGCAGGCGGCCTGTGCGGCTGTCTTTGACATCACATCCAACAAACTGCGCCCGCCAGGCTGGACCTCATCTGACGCGGCCGGTTTGCCGATTCTGCCTGCGGTGGTGCGCTACGACGAGTGTGAGAGGGGATTTATTGACCATGCGTTGCGCTTCACGGTGCGTCGAACGCGCAAGAGTTATCTCTATCCGGCCACGCATCAGGCTGGCAGAACCACGGAGATCGACGTGCCGGCGATGGGTGAACGTTTTCGTCTCAAGGCCGGAGTCGATGTGAGTCATTTTCCGCCGTATGCCCGTGCCATCGCACAGGCCTTGAAAACCTATGGTATGTTGGTGGCGGACAATGGCGGGGACTGGCGTATTTCCGTGGCACCAGACGACCGCATTCAAGGGCTAGACGCCCTACGCGCTCTCAAGGGCAGTGATTTTGAAGTGGTGCAGAGCACTGGGGAAAAAGCCGGACCCAGGGCCGGGCGGTGATCTGAATGGATGAATCTCTCATGAGGGAAAAGTGATTGGAGCGAGACGCTCCAATTGCGATCTTTCTAAAGCTGATTTTTATTTGCGAAAGCTGGGTCGTGGTGGGGCATCCGTGAAGACTCTCGAGGCTGCCCGTAAATTGGCTTGCGAAAATGTCGGCAAGGTTCCGGTGGTCGTGCTTTGCGCGGATGGGGTTTATTATCTAGATCAGACTCTGGTTCTGAGTGCGGGGGATGGTGCAGTGAGAAGGCACCGGTGGTTTACTAGGTGGAGCATGAGGGCAAGGCGGTGCCGAGATTGAGGAACCGAAAGGCGAAGCTCTATCGGCTTATGGCGCGGTCAGGGTGAGTAGACCGTGCCGATGGAAGTGAAAAACGTGAAATTTTGACCGTTCAAAAGAAACTCGAATCCGGTTGAAAACAGGGTTTTAGAATGCTATCCTCCACGCCTCTGGAAGCAAATCCCAAAACCATTCATCATGTTTAAAGAGTTCAAGGAATTCGCGCTGAAAGGCAATCTGATCGATATGTCGGTGGCATTCGTCATGGGAGCCGCGTTCACCAAGTTGTCCGCCTCGTTTATTGAAGATCTGATTATGCCCCTGGTTGGCAAGGCAGTTGGGGGCGCGGATTTTTCCAATTTATTCATCAAGCTGTCCGACAAGGTGACGGCCACAAACCTGATTGAGGCCAAGAAGCAGGGGGCCGTGTTTGCCTACGGAAATTTCATGACCATTGGTATGAATTTCGTGATTGTGGCCTTTGTGATGTTTTTGGTGGTCAAGGCGATCAACAAGGCGAAGGCGCTTGCGGAAAAGTCTGCGGTTCCCGCCGGACCTCCCGAGCCAACCGCCCAGGAATTGTTGCTTGCCGAGATTCGCGATTTGCTGAAGCAAAAGCCCTGAATGAGAAGAACCTAGCCTGCCTGGAACAAAAAAATCCCCAATTTATCAGGTTTTTTTTCAAATTCCTGAAGGATTGTTGTTTTTTCGACTGGTCAGCGGCGCATCGACAGCATAGATTCGTTTCGGAAAATAGTTGGCCGTTCTTTTCATCTTGGCACGGCTGTTGCTCTACTAATTTTACCAATTCACCGAATCATGAAAAAAATCGAAGCCATCATCAAACCATTTAAGCTGGAAGAAGTCAAAGAAGCGCTCGCCGAAGTGGGGGTGCAAGGCATGACTGTGACCGAAGTCAAAGGGTTCGGGCGTCAAAAGGGCCACACGGAAATCTACCGTGGTTCGGAATACACCGTGGACTTTTTGCCGAAGGTCAAAATCGAGATTGTTGTGGATGACGCCCAATCCGAGCACGTCGCCTCCGTGATTGTCAAAAGCGCCAATACCGGCAAGATTGGAGACGGTAAGGTGTTCATTTCCAACGTCGAAGAGGCGATCCGCATCCGTACTGGTGAGACCGGCAATTCCGCAGTGGCGGTGAATTGATTTTCACCTCAGCGAGCATTTCCAATCCAGAAATGCCGCGCCAAGTTGGCTGGCCACATCACTTGGGAGCAGAGATTCTTCGGAGTTCATCAATCCAGTAATCCATTTTTCCGCCGCGCGTCCGCAAATCCAAGCGGAAAGCGCGGCGGCTTCATTTTGCGGGGCTCCGCTCGCAAGGCGGGCGCCGATGACGCCTGCTAAAAGGTCTCCTTGTCCGCCGGTGGCCATTCCAGGCGTGCCGGTGGCATTGCACCAGATGGGTTGGCCTCTGCGGGTGACAAGAGTGCGGCAACCTTTCAGCAGCAAGGTGCACGGGCTGCGATCCGTGAAGGCCCGCGCGGCGACTTCACGCGGCATGTCCGCCAAATCCGGTGCCAAGCGCTGGAATTCACCAGGGTGCGGGGTGATCAAGTGGTTTTCTCTCAGAATTCCGGTTTTCCCTGACTTGGCAATGGCGTTCAGAGCATCGGCGTCAATCACCGTTGGGGTGGAAAGATTTGCAATAAAATCGATCATGGCTGCTTCCGTCTCCGCGTTCAGTTCGCCGATTCCACAGCCGATGACCCATGCGTCCACCTTTGGATCATCGAGTTCCGCCCACGATGAAAAGCTGCGGACAATGACTTCAGGTGGGCACTTGGCGGCGATGATGGGATGGATTTCCGGCGGAACGATGAGCGTGACCAGTCCGGTTCCACCGCGGAGCGCACCTGTGGCCGCTAGAATCGCGGCACCGGTGTAGGCTTTGGACCCGGCGATGATGGCTACGCGGCCGGCCATGCCTTTGTGAAAATCAAACGGACGCGGCGCTTTGCCGAAATCCATGGTCTGCGGGGAAATAAGGGCAATCTCGCCAGTTCCGCTTGTGTGCAGGGGTTCCACCGGGACGAGGACGAGGGCTCCGGTGAAATTCGCGGCATGGCTGGTGAGCAGTCCGTGCTTGGCGTTGCCAATCATGAATGTCACATCCGCCGTAACCGTGCCGGGTGTGGCGATTCCGGTGTCTGTATCGATTCCTGATGGTAGATCGACCGCGGCCACTTTGGCCCCGCGGTGTTTTCTGAGCCATTCCATCTCTGCTGCGCATAGTGGGAGAGGGGAGCGCAACGCACCGATTGAACCGATGCCGAGTAAGCCATCCAATAAAACCAGCGGGTGTCCCAGGTCGTCGGTAGCGGGTGACTCGGTGAGCGGGGATTGCAGGCCGAGTTCCTCCCACTTCATCCGGGCGAGAGGGGCGAATTCTTCGATCGGGTATGCATTCCGAGTTGCGATTTTCCATCCATAATGGTCTTTCAGCACCGCCAAGGCCACCAAGGTATCTCCGGCATTGTGGCCTTTTCCGAGATAGCCGATCACCGTGCCCGGTTGGGGAAAATAGCGCCCTAAGGCATGTCCCAGTCGGTCTCCGGCAAGTGTCAGTAGTTGTTCTTCGGTCCAGTCAGCGGCCATGGCTGCATGTTCCGCATTCCGCATTTCCGAAACCGTCACCGCGTTCATGTCTGCAATATGCCTCCGATGCACGAAGGCGGCAAGCTATTGCGACCGCTCCATCAATAAGCCCGGCTGTAACGCTGGACGCCTTCCGCGACACCGCGGGCGATCTGCTCGCGGAAGAGTCCGGATTTCATGCGTTCCCGCTCCTGCTCATTGCTCACAAAACCGCCTTCAACCAAGATCGCGGGAAGGGTGGAATTTCGGAGCACGAAAAATCTGGCGAACTTTGCCTGACGATCCAAAGTGTGGGTGTGGCGCACCAGACTTTGCTGGACGTATTGGGCGAGTTGCTGGCCTGCGGCACTGTAGTAATAGGTTTCAAGTCCGTTGACGTCTTCTTTCCACGTATAATTGAAGTGAATGCAGACAAAAACTGCATTCTTGTAACTGTTGCCGATGGCGACGCGCTGCGGGAGGGTTACAAAATAATCGCTGCGGCGTGTCATCACCGTTTTGAAGCCCATCCGCTTCAGATTGCTTTCCAAGCGCGTGGCGGTATCCAGTGCCAGATGTTTTTCATAGACCTTACCCCATTGGCCACCGTTGTCGTGCCCGCCGTGACCGGGGTCGATCACTACGGTCCGGAAGCTACCCGCATGAACGGTGGTGCCAAAAACAAAGGCTGCGGAGAAGGCGGCTATTTGAAGAAGTGTTTTCATGGCAAAGGTTAAGTAATGAATACTTTTAAGAAATATTGATTTTTTTAAAAAATGTAAAGAAGAATCTTCAAATTGTAATTTTTATTTAATGGCTTCGCTCAGTAAGAGACAGCAGGGCGGTCTGAAGCTTTGCGAATTTTAGCCCGTTCTGCGGCGACGGCCTTGGGATCGTAGGGAAGGCTGTTGGCGACCCGGACCGTGCCATCGCCGAAAGTCAGGAGTTGCGGATCTCCTTGGGGGCCGCGCTGGTGGATCTGGCGGCTGACCAGTCTGCCGTCGGTATCGATCACGTTGTGCACCCACATCGTGGGGGTTGAGAGGAACATCACATGCATCCGTTGGTTGCGGTCGATGGTGGAGAGGGGTTTGCGCATCATGAGAACATCTCCGAGCAGGAAAGTGCGGACCAATTTGCCGCTGTGCCCATCTTCGATTTGGGCGTAGATTTGGGATTTGGTGTCACCGGAAAAGTTGAGAACGCGGAATTCACGGGTATTCCCTGAGTTTCCGGGTAAACCGACTTTTTGCGACCAATAGAGAACACCTGAGCTTTGATTGAAGAACACGCGATTGGTGGTGGCGCCTTCCAGATTTTTTTGAGGTGACTGGATGACGGCGGAAACCGTGAAATTTCCGGGTTTTTCCAATTGAAAATACTGGGCGAGATCCACTTCACGGCCCAGCGTTTGCCCTGGGCCTATTTTCATGGCTCCGAAAAGTGCGCGTCCTCTCGGGGTGATCGGATTTCCACGACTGTCTCTGATGACGAAATCCAGCCATTGGAGGCGGCCGTCACTGCTGAAAATGAGTTCCTTGCCCGCATGATTGGTGATGGTGACCACGGCGATAACCGGTTCTCCCGCGAGGTGTTGGTCCTTGTCTAATTTGAGAGTGGCAGCGATCTGGGCGTGCGCGGATGTGCCGCAAACGAGGGCGGCGAAGAGGTATTTCAGACACCGGTGAATCATGACCGGGGAGAAGTAACCCAGACTGGTGGGTGCGTCAACCTAACGCCCGGTGAAAAACCAAAGAATCGGGATTTTTGGCTGCGGTTGGGGGAAATGGAGGGCCCGTTGGGTGCCTGGTCAGGTCATTTTTTGAAGAGTTCCTCCACTTTCGCCGCTTCCACGCGCCCGGCGATCCAACTGGTGAAGGCGATCATTTCATTTTGTTGCGCGCGGGATGTGACCTCGGTGTCGAGGCGGGTGGCGGCGTTTTCTTCTTTCACCACTTCTCGTTTCGCGACGTGGACGATGAAAGTCCGGTCTTTTTCGGTGATGATATCGGCCAAGGCACCCGGATCCACATTGCGGGTGGCTTCAAAAAGGTTCTTGGGCTCGGTGGTGGCATCCGGACGGGAGGTGGAAGTGACTTTGCTGATTTCCTTGGTTTCGGTGATGCCGGCTTCCTTTGCGGCATCGGTAAATGACTTGCCGGCGGTGAGGGAAGCTTTGATTTTGGTAAGGGCCTCGTTGGCGGCGGTTTTCATCGCTTCCTTGGCTTTCTCCTGAATGTATTGATCGCGGGCTTCGACGCGGGCTTCCTCGTACGTCTTGGGTCTGGATTTTTCCTGAGCGTCCAGACGGGCGACGATCCATTGGTTTTCGCCGATCGCGACGGGTGGGCAGAATTTGGAAACGGGGTCTTCCGTGGGCTCGATGCGGAACAGTTCGTCCACCGTCTTGCCGCCCCGGCTGGATGCGCGGAGTTTGATGTCAAGTTCCTTGGGGGGTGTCGATTGGGAGAATAGCTCTGTGGTTTTGATTTCCCAATTGTTTTTCTGGGCGAGTTCTTCAAATCCCTTGCCCTTTTTCTCTTCCAGAGTGAAGGAAAAATCGTCCACGAGTTTATCGATTTCGATTTGTTTCATGCGGCGTGTTTCTGCGAGATCCGCTGCTTTTTTCGCTTTGTCCGCTTCCATTTTCTTTTTCGCATCATCGGTGGCGGCGGCGTCGACGATCGACTTTTTCGTGTCGGTTTTCTCTGCTGCGGCATCAGGGTCCGCCGGCATGTCGGGAGTCACGATGATGTAGGAGAACTTGCGCAAGGGCTCAGTGGTGAATGAGTCCTTGATGTTTTCCCAGTAGGCCTTGATCTCGGCATCGGTGGGTTCGATTTTCGCCTCGAAGGGATCAATGTCGAGGCGGGCGAGCGCGCCCGTGACCTGTTGGTTGTCGAGGGCGAGGTTCTGGGCGACGATCTCGCGCTGGACGGTAAGTCCGGACCCGACGATCGAGTTGATTTTCTGATATGAGAGCAGGTCGGAAACCAGTTCTCTCAGGTCGGCCTCGGTCATGCCCATGCGGCCGATGCTTTTTTCCACGAACCGGCGGTAGTTTTCCTCGCTGAATTTCTGGTCGGTGCCGGCGAAGAAGCGCATCTTCTTGATGTAGTCGGTGATTTCCTCATCGCCGGGATGGATTCCGAATTCCTGCTTGGCATCGCGCAGCACGATGCGGCCGATAAAAAATTTTTGGGGTGCGTCTTTCTCGCTGGTGGCGCCGGTGGCGAGGCCCATCAGGAATTGATAGAGGGTGAAATCCCCGGAACGCGCCAAGGTGGATGCCAGTTCGTATCCGTCGGTGCCGAGGCGTTGGAATTCCATATTGTCGTAGGAACGTCCGGCAATCTTGAACAGACTCCGCCCGCCACCGCCTCTGCGGAACAGGTCGTTTTGGATGCCCACCACCAGGGCGATGGCGACGAGGACGAGGCCAAAGATGATCAGGCCTTTGAATTTGCGGATGTTTTCAATCATGAATCGGTGAGGCTGCGGGTTCGCGAACGCGGGGAGTAAAGGGTGAGCGCGGCCGTTCTTCAATGGTAATTCTCAACAGAATTGCACGAATGTGGTTTCAGCCCTGACGGCCGGAAATGCCAAGTGGGAGCCAAAACATGTTCCTAATTCCGCGGAAGAACGGGAATTTGTTCGATTTAAGGTGGAATCCGGCTTGCCCGTGGGGTGAAACCGAGGTTCTTTGGCCCTTCATGAACTTTCGTAAAATCAACGCCCTGCTTTGGGGAAACTCGGTGGCTCTGGCATGGATGTGGGGGCTTGGGCTCTTTTTCAGCGTCCAGATGACCTTCATGTTTGGACTGCAAGGGCTGTTGCTCTTCGCCATTCCCAACGCGCTGGGACTGATGTTGTTTGGATTCCTGACCCAGATCGTAGCTAACCGTCACGCTGGTGGGCAGGAATCCCTGGCGATCTTCTTCGACCGATTTGCCAAACCGTTTCGACTGATTTTATATCTCTATCAAGTGGTGGCGCTCTCTCTGACGGTTTTCGCGCTGACCAAGTATTTGTTTGCGCCGCTTCATCTGGTGACCGGGCCGGGGATGACGGCACTCTATTTGTGCATGGTGGTTTTTGTGGTTCTTGCCGCCGGCTGTTTGTTTGGCGAGGAGTTTGGTATCCAGCGCATCAAGTTCGGGCACGCGTTGTTCGGCGGAATCATCGTGGTGTGCGTGGCGGTAGTGCTTTTCAGTTTGAAACCGTTCGTCCCTGAGAACTTTCAATGGGGGCCGGTGAAAGCGGATGCTTGGAAGGGGCCGAATTTGTTCGGTTATGCGGTTCCGTTGCTCATCGGCCTTCTGGTCGGTCCGTGGTTGGATCTCCAACATTGGCAGCGCGCCATCCAGATCCATCGGGAAAACACCTCGATCCGGACAAGCTACTTTTTTGGCGGTGTGATTTTTTTCCTGATGCTCGTTTTCCACGGATGCCTCGGAGCATGGGTGCTGAGCAAGGGTTGGCATGATTCATACGGCGCTGAGGGATTGGATCGGTTCCACTATGCGCACCAATTGGTCGTGCAATACATCGATGGTCTGGATGCAAACGCGAAAGGCCTGCTGCCCGCTGCTTATTACACATTTCTCGGGATCTGCGCGTTGACAACGATCGATAGCGGATACATCGCCCTGAAGTGGTTCCTTGGACAAAATCTGAGCAAGAGCCAGAATCTTCTCGTCGGCATGCTGCCGAAACGTCTGTTGGAGTCGCCGATTCCGACGTTTCTGGTGGTGATGGTGATCACGCTGATCGGTTTGCTTGCGAGGCTGGAGCTGGAGTATTTCATGGTGTTTTACGCCTCGTTTTTCGTGGGCTATGCCTCATTGGCGATCGCTCGGTGTTTCGTGCCTAACTCGCAGCAGCCGCTGCCGCAGATCCGGATGTTCTCGCTGGCCAGTATTTCGTTAGTGATCTTTGCCTTCGGCTACTGCACGGGTGCCAATTTCCTGTTGGTGCTCGGCTCACTGCTGCCGCTGTTGTATGTGGCGTGGCTGGTTTTCAATACTGATCTCCTGCGCATGGTGACCGAAAGGGCGGGGGAGGTGATCGATGCCGCTTCGGAAATCCCCGCCATCAAGGCGCTCACCAAATCCGCCACGGCAGCGACGGCATCCAACGTGGTGGCCCCTCAACCGCAGGACGCTCACTCGCTCGGTGGGCATTTCGAGGGCAAGTGGTTCGTCTATTCGTTCATCGCCACCTATCAGGATACCAACTCCGTGGGCAATGTGTATTTCGGAATGTATGGATTGTTCGTCGGTAAGACACGCGAGTTGTTTTTCAACCAGGTGATGCCGGATTTCGATTTGAAAACCACGAGTTTTTATATCCTCACGCGATCCTTCGAGCATAAGTTCGTGCGCGAGGCGCGCGAGTTCGATGTCATCACCGTGAAAATCCGTGTCGCGGATTTCAACCGCAAGTTCTGCACGTTGGAGCACCAGATTTTCGGATCGGACAACGAATTGTTAGGTAAGGGTAAACAAAGCCTGCTCTTCGTCGCCTCCAAGGATTACAGTCTGCTGGATATTCCCCCTGAAATGTACACGGCCTTCATACCATACGTTTGAATCTTATTTTCAATGCCAACGCTCCATTCTTTCTGACGGGGCCCAATGGTCACCAAAGTCCTCCTGCCTGAGCCTGTAACCCTATCCGCAGTGTCTTGCGTCAAACCCGGTCCGGTGGTGATCCGCCCGGAAATCATTCCCGTGGTGGAGGCATTTCATCGTTCACGATGACGGCCGTCTGCGTGGTGATCGAGTTTCCCAAGCCTGGGATCACGCGGCGCACGAGTTTTTTCAATCCGGAATCCGCGGCATCGAGTTCCGACTCGCCTTGGCGGACGGCCTTTTCCCATGCGGGGGCGAATCCGGGGGCTTGCTCGCGCATGGTGCGCACGGCGATTTCATAAACTTGTAGTTGTCGTTGCTCGGCGCGGCCGGGTTTCTGCTGGAGGGCGGCGTTGTTCATGCGCAGGGTTTCATTCTGGCGCTTGAGGGCCTCCAACTCGATCCTGAGCGACTCGTTGCCGCTGGCATTGATTTTGAGCTGGGTGCTTAGGTGTCCCTGAAGTTCTTTCAGTTCCGCTTCGAGCCGTTTGCGTTCGCGGATTGCATTGCGGCGGGCGGTGAATGCGGCTTTCCAGATAAAAGCGGCGATCAACAGGCCGAGCAGCAAGCCCCACGTGAATTCACGCTGCAGGGCATCATTGAAAATATTCATCGTGGTCATGGTTTTTTCACGGGTTTTGGCTCCGCCTCGGGTTTGGCGGGAGTGGTTTTCGCATCCTTGAGTGGGAAACGACTCATGTGGGGAGGAAACGTGGCGCATTTGCTGCGGCATGTCGATAGCGGATCTTAGTCTGTGGCGATTCCCGAAATTCCTTGAATTTTGGCAATTCTTGACACTGCGGCGGCGGGTGTCCAAGGTCTCGGCATCATGAAAAGCGCTTTATATTCGATGATTGCGGCATCCCTCGTCACAGCGGCATGGTGTGCGGACGATGGATGGGTTTCGATGTTCAACGGCAAGGATCTGGAGGGTTGGAAATCCAACGTTTCCACCGAACAGAAATCGGCCGTGAAACCTGAGATTTTCAGCGTCAAGGATGGAGAACTTGTGGTCAGCGGCGGGCGGGCGCATTTGTTTTACGTTGGCGCGGATGGCAACGCGTCGTTCAAGAATTTTGAATTCAAGGCCAAGGTGAAGACCACGCCGGGAGCCAACAGTGGGATATATTTCCACACCGCATTTGAACCCACGGGATGGCCGAGCAAAGGATACGAGTGCCAGGTGAACGCCTCCCACTCGGACCGGAAGAAGACCGGTGGCCTGTATGCGGTGGCGGACGTGATGGACAACGCGCCGCAAAAAGACGACGAGTGGTTCGATTATGGGATCAAGGTCGAAGGCAAGCACATCACGATAACCATCAACGGCAAGGTGACCACTGATTGGACGGAGCCCGCAGATTGGGATCCTTCGAAAAAACTGAACAACATGCCAGGCCGCAAACTCGGAGCGGGCACCATCGCCTTGCAGGGCCACGATCCGAAGAGCACGACTTACTACAAGGACATCTTCATCAAGGTGCTGCCTTAGAGTCTTAATGAAGGCAGGGACCGACCTCCGGGCGGTCCGCGAGAATGAAATGCGAATGAGTGAATCGGAACGGCTTTTCATTCTCTCTTCATGCACGCGGACCGTTGCGGAGAACGGTCCCTGCCATTTTTAAGACAGGCCTTAAGGAGCAGGCTTCGCGACTGCGGGTTGCTCCGCGCGTGATGATCCCGGTTTTCTCATCATTTCGATGAGCTTGGGCAGGTGGTTCTGATAGACGCCGCGGGGTGTGGTCTGGTGAGTTACGCAGATGGCGGCGGCTTTGCCCACGATTTCGCCCATCATGCCTGTGGTGCGCATGACCCGCACCGGTCCGAGTCCCTCGCGGTCCACGCTGATGTTGCGTCCGGCCATGAAGAGATTGGGAATGTTGCGGCTGTAGAGCGTGCGGTAAGGTGCCCAGTATGGCACCTGGTATTTGAAACCCGCGCCAGTCGTCGCTTTGGAGATGAACTCCTGACCGTCGAGTCCTTTGGAAAACTCCGGGTGAGGATGATGGATGTCGATATGCCATGAGCACGGGAAACAACCGTCCTCGAACTTCACGCCATTACGGAAATCGTCGCCCTTGAGGATCACGTCACCCAGCAGGCGGCGGGATTCCCGTTTTCCGGCGACGAAGGCCGCCCAGCCGAGCCGATGGTTCGGATAGAGTTTGTCCACGTTCTTGAGCGCGTCCCACGCGCCGTACATTGCGCGGAAATTCTGGTCGCGGATCCGTTCGATGTCGTTGACCATGTCCATGTCGAATCCGGTTTCCCAGAACCATCCGCCGAGGTTGGATAGAGGGTTGTTAGACCATTGGCCATTCAGGTTCTTGCGTCCTGGGAATGGCTTGTCCGTGAGATCGAGAGCCCATGGGCAGCGGGGAAATGGAGCATCAAGTTTACCTTCGTTCACCGCAATCGAAAGTGCGTCTTTGTCCTTGCATTCGCATTCCAGTATTTCGGCGGGGTTTTTCTGATCGACCAAGTTCCAGAGGTTGCTGGCTCCCATTTTCCCTTCGCGGGCGAACTCGTGGTCGGCCCCGGCGAGGAATCCAACCGTCGCGTCCCCGGTGCAATCCGCGAAGAGTTTTCCGCTCACCCGGAAACGCCGGGCGCTGCGGGTGTCCTGGGCGATGACGGCGGCAATGTGACCGTCCTTCATTTCCACGCCGTTGACGCGTTGTTGGAGCATCGGGGTGATGCGCGGTTCCGCACGCATCAGCGCGAGCTTGCGGTCGTCCTGATAAATTCCGCCGTTACCGGCATTACCATCGCCTTCTCCTTTGTGTTTCACAAGTTCCTCAACGATATCTCCGATGTGAGGATACGGTTTTTGGCAGGTTTTTCCTTCCGGCCAGACCCGGACTTCGGAACTGCCATTGCCACCGAGCACCGGGCGATCCTGAATGAGCGCGACAGTGAGGCCGTTACGCGCGGCGGAGATAGCGGCGGCGGATCCGGCAATGCCACCGCCAACCACGACAAGATCGTATTTACCGCCATCTTCCGG
>CAIVKO010000009.1 GCA_903906515.1 Akkermansiaceae bacterium | reverse complement strand
TTCATGAAGTCGAAATCGCAAAACACCCCGTTCCTCGACAAAACCCTCAAGGGCAGCGTCGATCTCGTGGTGCTCGGGGAAAATATCCTGCTTGAGCGCTGAAGCATCTTCCAAAGGCAGGGACCCGACCTCCGGGCGGTCCGCGTCAATGAGAGAAGAATGAAAAGCCGTTCTGATTCAGCCATTCGCATTTCATCCCCCGTCACCCCCGTTTTTTCGCGTGACCACCGACGAAAAATCCGCTAGAAATTCGTTTGTTTGATGTAATAAGCCCCATTCGTGCCAGCCCAACCCTTACTCGACGATACTTTCCTGCGCGCTCAATGGAGTGGCGAATTCGAAATCTTCCAAGCCAGCGCGACATCCACGGAACTACTGGCACGCCTGCGTGCATGGGCAGAGCGTGATCAACTGAACGAACGAGCATCCGAAGCCGCTTTCATCCAGCGCTTTTTCGTGGATATCTGGGGATACCGCCTGCAAGGCGATGAAACCCCGGCTTACTCGTGCCGCCCACAATTCGAGGTGGTGGGCGCGGGCCAATCCGGCGGCACGGGCTTCGCCGACCTCGCTCTCGGAAACTTCGGAGCTGCCCGCGATGGCATCCCCCAAGTCCTCTGCGAGTTCAAAGACATCCGCTCCGGTCTCGATGCCAAACAAGCCCGTAAAGGTAATAACCGCTCTCCCGTCGAGCAGTGTTTCGACTACCTCCAATCCGGCTGGCAATCACGGAATCGCGATCAGCTCACAGAGCCATTTTTTGCGCTGGTCACGGATATGAACGAATTCCGACTCTACGTCCGCCGCCTCGGACGTGGGCAATTCCAACGCTTTGTGCTTTCAGACACCGGCTCCGCCACCGAGCCATCCTTGTTGGCCGACACCCCGGCCTCCGCCTTCCGCCGCTTTGTCTTCTGGCGGATTTTCCAACCCGACATGCTCCTGACAGATCGCGGAGCTCCCTTGCTCGACCGACTGCTGAGAGACCAGATCACTCGCGAAAAAACCATCGAAAAGGACTTCTACCGCGAATACCGTGATTACCGCGAGTTCGTCTATCGAACGCTCGTCGATGCAAATCCCGGCTTCTCCGGCAGCCGTGGTCAGCTCGTCCGCCTCACCCAGCGCTTCCTCGACCGCTGCATTTTCATTCTCTTCTGCGAGGACATGGGACGCATGCTACGTTATCCGCCCCTTCTGCTCCGGGATCTGCTGATGGAGAAAAGCCAAAGCCGATTCTACGACCCCGAAGGCTCCGGACCGTGGGATGAAATGCGAGCGCTATTCCGCGCCATGCGCGATGGTGGAAACTTCGGCTCCCACGCCATCGACCGCTTCAACGGCGGTCTGTTTGAAGAAGACCCCGAGTTCGATTCCCTCCACATCCCCGCCAAGGTCTTCTGTGCCCAAGGTCAAGCCACCAATCTCCTCGGGCATCCCCGCACGCTGCTGCACTTTTCAGCCGCCTACAACTTCGGCCTCAACTCCGCCGCTGGTGAACGCGCGATCTCGCTCTACACGCTCGGCCGCATTTTCGAGCAATCGATCACCGAACTCGAAATCATGGAGGCCGAGGCCGATGGCCGCGTCTCGATCAACCGCCTCAGCAAACGTAAAACCGACGGCGTCTATTACACGCCGGAATGGGTCGTGAACATGATCGTCGAGCAAACCCTCGGCACCCGCCTTGAAGACATCAAAAACGAACTCGGTTTTGCCACCCTACCACCGCTCGACGAGGCCGCCATCGCCGAATACCGCGCCCACTTGGCCGACCGTCGCCGCGCCGCGCCAGTGGCGGGAAAATGGCTGAAATTTCTCGATGACTACCGCTTCCGCCTCGATCACCTGCGCATCGTCGATCCCGCCTGCGGCTCCGGGGCATTTCTCATCCAGGCTCTCAACCGCCTCGTCGACGAATACCGCTGGGTCGTCGCCGAGGAAGAACGCATCACGGGAGGTCGCAGACTCTTCGATCAGGATTCGATCATCCGCTCCATCCTCTCCCACAACATCTATGGCGTGGACATCAATCAGGAGTCCGTGGAAATCACCAAACTCGCCCTCTGGCTCCACACCGCCACCCCCGGCAAGCCACTCTGCTCCCTCGACTCCAACATCCGCTGCGGCAACAGCCTCGTCGGTCCCGATTTCTCTAACTTCTACCGCACCCGCCACCAAACGCTCTTCGATCAAGTCGATGAAAACGAACGCGAACGCATCAACGCCTTCGACTGGCAGGCGGCATTCCCCGATGTCTTCAGCCACGGCGGATTCGATTGCGTGATCGGCAATCCGCCTTATATCAAACTCCAGCACTTCCGCAGTGCCCAGGCCGATACCGCCGCCTACCTCGTCGAAGCCAGAAACCCGGACGGCACGCCGGTTTACGCCAGCACCCAAAGCGGCAACTTCGATATGTATCTGCCCTTCATCGAAAAGGGCATCCGCCTCCTCAAACCCGAAGGCCGCATGGGCTACATCGCTCCCAACGTCTGGATGGTCAATGAATACGGCAAACCCCTCCGCCAACTCGTCCGCAGCACCCGCTCCCTTGACCGCTGGCTCGACTTCAAAAGCCATCAGATCTTCGACGAAGCCATCACCTACACCTCGCTCCAATTCTTCAGCGGCACGCCCTCCGAAACGCTCACTTGCGCATTCGCACCCGATGGAAATGCAGCCGCAGTCCATTGGGAAAATGCTGACCAGATCCCCTACGAAGAACTGCCGGAAGAAGACGCGTGGACGCTCGCACCGAAGGCGGAGATGGAGCTTGTTAGCAGATTGGTTAGTGGATTCGCAAGCATGGAGATATCGTGCACCGGAATTTTCGTCGGCATCCAAACGAGCATGAACGACATCTTTCATCTGGAAGAGATCGCTCCCGGTAAATTCCGAAACCTGATCATGCCCGATTCAGAAGTGGTCGAATTGGAACCCGATCTCATTCATCCGCTTGTAAAAGGTCCGGGGGCAAAGCGTTATTGTTGGGAAAGCGGCAACATGCGAATTCTTGTTCCATACTCCACGAATTGGAACAGAGCCGTTCTGATTCCGGAGGCGGACTTGAAAAGCAAATACCCGAAAACCTGGTCTTACTTTTCCCGCTATGAAAAACAGCTCCGCGAACGAGAGAATGGCAAGATGGATCTGCCTACAGGCTGGTGGGCATACAACTATCCGAAGAATATAGAGAAACAATTGAAGCCTCGTTTGCTTGTCGCTGGCACGGCACCAGAATTGCGAGTTTCTGCCGATTTCGATGGCGAAGTGGTTCAAGATGATCGCAGGGTGTTTGCAATCTCTGTGGATGACCAAGCCGAGTTAGGCTTTCTGCTCGCGCTACTTAATTCACCTACCTGCGGCTACGTTTTTAAACGGATCGCACGTCCAAAGTCGGGTGGTTTCTTTGACATCGAAAAACAGTTTATCGCTCCGCTCCCCATTCCCGCCGCGACGTCCGAAGAGCGCGAGAACATCGGCAACCGTGCCCGCGAGTTGCAAGACCTCCACACCCGCCGCCGCGACACCATCGCCAAACTCGATCAACGTCTTCACAGCGCCCAAACCACCCCGCTCAGCCCCGCGCCCAAGGAAGACTGGCTGTGGTCCGACATCGGCACCCCCGCCACCTGGAAACAATCGCCAGAAGCCCCCGCTGCCATCACCGCCCGCGAACTCACCGCTTGGTCCAAAGCCCGACACATCAAAGCTTTGCAAGATCACTGCGACACCCTCGACGCCATGCTGCAGCCAGGTGCAACCCTCACCGTCCACAACACCGAAGACGAAATCAGCCTCCACATCGGTGGTCGTGAAGCCCTGCGCCTCTACGACCGCCCCGACACCCCATTCATCGCCGCCCAATGGCGGCACGCCCTCCGCGATCTCAACGTCACCGAAGCCTTCAACTCCTCCCGCCTTCTCAAACACCTCCTCACCCTCCGCACCACCACCGAACAAACTCTCCACGACCGCATCTTCGCCCTGGACGCCGAAATCACCGCCCTCGACCATACCATCGCCAAATGCGAAACCACCCTCAACCAACTCACCTACCAACTCTACAACCTCACACCCGAGGAGATCGCGATGGTCGAGGGCGGATGAAGAATCTATTGACAATCAACGCACCGAATAGTAATCAAAAGAACACATTTTTAATCTTCGCGTCCGATATGCATCGCTTTCCCATTCATGATCTGAACGATGCCGAGTTCGAAAAACTCGTCGTGCTGATTTGTCGGGAGATTTTAGGCATCGGCATCACCTCATTCGCGCCCGGGCCAGATGGTGGCAAAGACGCCAAATTTGAGGGCACGGCAAATGCATTTCCGAGTGAGGCGGCTCCGGCGATAGGAAAGTTCATCGTCCAAGCCAAGCATACCACTTCACCTGTGGCATCCTGCTCCGACTATGATTTTGAAACCACTTTAATCGGGAAAGAAATCCCTAAAATCAAACGCCAATACGACGAGGGATCTCTCACCCATTACCTGATCTTCACGAATCGCCGGAAAACCGGAGGAGCGGAAGATCGAATTACGGAAAAAATCCGGGAGCAGACAGATGTTAAGCACGTCTGGTTACGAGGTTTCGAGGATATCGAACGCGAACTCTTACTGCACCCCGCTATCGTCGCGGCCGTTGGTTTGGACAAGCTTCGATCACCCATCCAATTCGTTCCTGAAGATTTGAGAGACGTCATCCTAGCGCTTCATGCCCAACGCCTATCGCTGACGACCGCATTCGACAGCGAACACGATTTCAGAAATTATCCCGGCCTCGCAGCGAAAAACACAATCAACGGACTCACGCCGGGATACGACAGCTACATCAAAGAGGACTCGATGCCGTATTTCCCAGAAATTGAATCGTTTTTGAAGAATCCACGCAATGAAGGTCTCAAAGAACAATACCACGCCGTGGCCAATGAACTGAAGGGGCAACTCATCCTCCATCGTTATCGATTCGTTAGTTTCGACGATGCTCTCGAACACCTTTACAATCTGATCCATGAGCGATGCCCTGAATTGCGTAACGTCAGAAGGCTGGCCAAAGTCGTCGTCCATTACATGTATGTGAATTGTGAAATCGGCCAGAAGGAAGAAACATGATCCGCCCTGCAAAACATCTGAACCTCAATACTTGCGTGCTGCGCGTGGCAAGCAAACTGCTCGCGCGGTTACAACGTGAGCGGATCTGCCGTTTCAACGAACTGCGCGACAGTTTGTCCGCCCTCGGTGAGGACGCCGATGTGGTCTTCCTTCCAACCGTTCACTTTCTTTACCTGCTGGGTCGTGTGGAATACCATCCGCAGACGGATTCCTTCGAATACCTTCAACCGCAGAAAGACAGTGCAGCATGAAGCTCAGTTGCCTCTACTCCGATCAACCAGACATTTTCGCCCCGATCCGTTTTCGGGACGGCTTGAATGTAGTCTTTGCCCACATCCGGCATCCTAAGGATGATTCCAAGCTAGGGCACAACCTTGGCAAAACCCTGCTCATCGAAATCCTCGATTTCTGCTTTTTGAAGAAGGTGACGAAAGATCATCTCTTCAAGCGCCACGCCGAACTATTTTCGGATTTTCTGTTCTTCCTTGAAATCCAGCTTCACGACGGCGGCTTTCTCACGATTCGGCGTTCTGCGAGCGAACCCACCAAGATCGCCTTCAAGCGCCATACTCAAGCAGGCCAAAATTACGCCAACCTCGATGAAAAGGATTGGGATCATTGGCGTGAAACATTTGATAACGCCGCTGTTCTGCTCGACAGCATTCTCGCATTCACTCCGATCAAGCCATGGCCATATCGCAAGGGCTTAGGCTATTTCCTCCGCGGACAGAGCGATTACGGACATGTTTTCCAACTTTCGAAATTTGGCGCTGGGAGGCACAAGGACTGGAAACCTTACGTTGCGAGAGTCCTTGGTTTCAATGATGAGATATTAACCGAAAAGTATGACGCCGACGCGGCAACCGCCAAGCTCCAGAACGATGCCTCGGAAATCCAAAGCGAAGTCACACTCAAGACCAAGGACTTTGATAAATTGCGTGCCAGCATCGCGGTAAAGCGAAACGAAGTGGAAACCAAAGTCCGCGCCATTGATGCATTTGATTTTCATGGCCAAGAAGCGGATCTCGCCCGCGAAGTCGCGGAATCCACGGAGATTGAAATCTCAGAAAAAAACAATCTGCTCTACAACACGCGCCATGATCTCGCGCAAGTCGAGCGTGGATTGGCAGATGAAGTTCACTTCGATCTCGATGATGTGCGGCGAGTGTTTGAGGAAGCGCAAATCACCTTTCCGGATCAACTGGCCCGGGATTACGGTGATTTGCTTGAATTCAATCGCCGCATTCATTCGGAGCGACGCGCCGCACTCATGGAGCGCGCATCATCGCTGAAAGCGAAAATTTCCAAGCTTGAGAATGAAAACGCATCATTGTCAAAGCGTAGAATGGAGATTTTACAGGTTCTTGGAGGAACAGACAGCCTCCAGAAATTCAAAGATCTTCAGCGTCAAATTGACCATGAACGTGCCAACCTGACGCTCATGGAAACCAAGGCTTCCAAATTGGAAAGCTTGATTGCCATTCAGGAGCAAGTCCGCCATACCAAGGCACGTGCGGAGGAACTCACTGCGACCATCCAGCAGATGATTCATCAGGGTAGCGAGCGATATGCTGAGATTCAGCTTAACTTCAGTAGAATCATTAAAGAAGTAACGCAACGCACCGCCTTGCTTTACGTCGATCAAAACGGCGAAGGGAACCTTGATTTTCATGCCGAGTTCAATGACGACGCCACAGATCTGCACACCGAAGAATCACGGGGAACATCATTCCGGCAATTGCTATGCATCGCTTTCGATTTAGCCATTCTCATCAGCTATGCCAAAGAGCCGTTTTTTCACTTTGTCTATCATGATGGCGGTCTCGAACGACTCCAGAACAAGCTCAAACTCGCACTGCTGAAAATCATACGTGAAACGTGCGCGGAGCACGGCATCCAATACATGTTCAGCGCAATCAGTGAAGACATCCCATACTCGGAAGACACTGACAAAATGTGCCCATCTACGGATGAAATTATCCTGACTCTTGATGACAGCGGTGATTCCGGTCGCTTATTCAAAATGGCTACTTTTTAATGATGCTCTCCAAGCGCCAAAAACATTTGCTCAAATTTCGTACACGCGGCGGTATGGATCCTGGCTTGGTATCCGACCACTTCGGCATTGGATTCGCTCTGTCAAAACCCTGGGTATCCACCTTGTAAATCGGACGTTTGGATTGCGCGGACCTTCCGGGATCGGGGCTTCTCCGCGCCTGGAGCTCGTGGGCCAGTGCTTTCCAGGCTGCACGATACGCTGGTGGATGCCGTGCGGATGGGATTCCTCCATTCCAGTCGGACGCGCGGACGAATTCCCCGCCAATGACGCCTTTTTCCGAACTCCAAGGCAGCGCGGGTTTCGTCGCCAGACAAGTGTTTCGCCGCCCATTGACTGTTTTTCCTTACTCCTTCCAAGGGGGGCTCTAGAATCCAGCTTGACCCGTCCTTCCGTGCGGGTAGCTTATCGGAAAATGAGTCCGCCTGATGAGCAATCGTCCCTCACGTTCACATCGTCCAGCGCGGACCGATGCGTATTTTTCCCGCGTTCGGGTCAGCAATATGTGGCGGGAAACGTTTCCAAATCGACATTGGTGTTCATTTTATTGCCACTGAGCTATCTTTCGCTTCTCAGCACGCTTTTCATTGCAACGCTTTATTTTCCAAAACCCTATGATTGGGGGAGGGATGTCATTTCGCACCTCATCTCGCCGCGTTACAATCCCGATGGCTTCCTGATTTCGTCGTTGGGGATGGCGGCGGCGGCGTTGCTGGCCCTGCCCTTCGCCGGCTACCTCGAGCGTCGGTTGAAGGGTATTGCTCCGCGGTTGTCGCGTTGGGTGGGTGTAGGCTTGGGGATCGGCATCATTCTGGTGGCGAGTGTTACGCTTCCGTTCAACATCCCCGCAATGCCGAAGAGTGTCCGCTGGGTGCATGAAGCGCTCGCGCGGTCTGCCGGGATTTGCGTCATCATCGGAATGGTGAGTTGTTTCGTGTGTGGCATCAGAGACCGGTTTTATGGGCAAAAAAAACTGAGTCGGGCGTTGGTTGCGAGTTGGACGTTGGTCACGCTGCTGCCCATCGTCTCTGCTTTGCTGCTGGGTGGCCTGAAGCTTTCGCGCAAGGCAGGTATCGGGTGGGCCGACCAGTTGCGCATGTATCTCAACCAAACGATGTTCTGGCGGCTTGCGTTTTGGGAATGGTTCGGAGTGATAGCATTCCTGCTTTTCATGTTGATCACGGCGATGTTGCTTCCCGAACGCCCGGATCCATCCTGATGATGGATTACGCCCAATGATTTTCCAATAGAATCCCTGCAAATTGAAAATTCTCGTTACTGGCGGAGCCGGATTTATAGGCTCCCATCTTGTGAAGGCCCTGCTTGCCCGGGGCGATTCCGTCACGATCCTCGATGATTTCAACGATTTCTACGATCCTGCGCTCAAGCGCGGCAACATCGCCCAGCGTTGTGCGGGAGCGGAAGTGGTTGAGGGTAATATCTGCGATGCGGAATTGGTCCGTAGCGTCATCACGCCGGGTAGATTTGATATGATCGTGCATCTGGCCGCGAGGGCTGGCGTCCGCCCGTCAATCGAACGGCCCGATTTGTATCTGGAAACCAATATCACCGGCACCTGGCAACTTCTCGAAGCCGCGCGGCTCGCGGGTTGCAAGCACTTCATCTTCGCTTCCAGTTCCTCGGTTTACGGACTCGCGAAAACCGTCCCGTTTTCCGAAGATCTCGCCCTTGTGCAAACGCTCAGCCCCTATGCCGCGACAAAAATCGCAGGGGAACAACTTTGCAGCAATTACTCGCACCTCCACGGAATGAGAGCGGTTTGCCTGCGCTTTTTCACCGTGTATGGCGCATCCCAACGGCCGGATCTCGCGATCCACAAGTTCTGCGCGATGATTGATCGGGGCGAATCCATTCCGAAATTCGGCAGTGGTGAAACCCGCCGCGACTACACCCACATCGATGACATCGTCCATGGGATTCTCGGGGCCATCGCTTATCGCGGCCAGATGTTTGATATTTTCAACCTTGGGGAAAGCCAGACGACCACGCTCAACGAGCTCATCGCCCTGATTGAAAGCGGACTTGGCAAGAAAGCGGAAATCCTGCAGCTTCCGGAGCAGGCAGGTGACATGCCCGTCACTTGTGCTGATGTTTCCAAAGCGCGCCGCCTGCTGGACTACCAACCACAGGTTCCCTTCGAAGAGGGGATTAAACGCTTTGTGGACTGGTATAGACATTCCGCCTGATATGGATCACTTAGCTCCTAATTTCCCCGTTGTCGGCCACGTGCTGCGCCGCTGGCGCATGTGCGTCCTGTGTGTGGCGGTTTTTGTCATGCTTTTCCAGTTAGGCGGACGTGGTCTCAATGAACTTGATGAAGGTCGCTACTCCGAGGGTGGGCGTGAGATGTTGGCCTCGGGCGACTACCTGACGCCGCGCTTGAACGGTGTGCGTCATTTCGCCAAACCGCCACTGACTTACTGGGCGATCGCATCCAGCATGGGAGTGTTCGGAGTGAATGAATTCGGGGCCCGGTTTCCCGCTGCTCTTTCGGCGCTGGCGACTTTGCTTGCGGTTTATCTGATCGGTCGTCGCGCGATGGGTGAGGCCGGCGCGTTGTGGTCGGTGGTCGTGTTGCTGACGAGCGTATTGTTTCTCGGCGTTGCGCGTCTGATCACCACAGACATGATCCTCACCTGCTGGGTGACGTGGAGTGTGTGGGCCTTGTGGCGTTGGCATGATTTGCCATCGCGGCGGTGGATTGATCTGGTTCCGTTCTATGTTTTCCTGGGTTTGGGCATCATGACCAAAGGTCCGGTAGCCGTGGTGTTGCCGCTCTTTGCCGCCGCAGGATTGCGCTGGCGTAACCCGGATCTACGCATGTTACGGATGGGTTGGCTGCGTGGGATTCTCGTCATCCTGGCCATCGCCCTGCCGTGGTTTGTCGTCGTGACGATGCGCAATCCGGGATTGTTAGGTTACTTTCTCGGGCGCGAGGTCGCCGGGCGCGTCTTGAGCGACGTGCATGGCCGCGGCGAGGTGTGGTGGTATTTCCTGCCGGTGCTGGCCGGAGGTTTATTGCCGTGGACTCCTTGGCTCGCCATGGTGCCGCTGGTCCGCCGTGGTTTGCCGGAACGCGAGGCTCGTCTGTTGCGCATGTGCGCGGTCTGGGCCGGTGCGGGTTTGTTGTTGTTCACCCTGAGTCGGTCGAAGCTGCCCACTTACATGGTGCCCTTGCTGCCGCCGCTGGCGTTGATCACCGTCATGACGTTGTTGCGTTTGCCTCTGGTGTTGAAACCCGAGGGTATGGCACGGGTGAGGCGTTGCTGTGGTGTCATTTCGGTGCTGGTTTTGATCGGTGCCGGTGTGTTCATGTTGGTGACTGGTCCACGAAAATATGATCTGCCGTTGCCGCTGGCGATGATTCCGTTGCTACTGGCCGTGATAACCACAGGTGTGGTGCTGGTGGTGTTCGAGAAGCGCGGACTTTTACCGGGGGTGGGCATGCTGGCTGTATCGGTGCTGGCGGTGTCCGTGAGTTTGTTCAGTCTCATTCCGCAGTTTGAAATGCGCCTCGGCAGCAAGACTCCGGCCAAGTTCATCGCGGCCCGCATCATGGCTGAGGATCCGCGGCAGGAATCGGTGGTATTGATGCACGGCAATCTGCCGCTCGGACTGCCATTCTACCTCCAGCGGCCCGTGCTCTGGTATCGGCCGCCCACGGAGTCCGCCAAGTCCGCGTCCGGCTTTGAATACAGGGATGCATCGAACCTAGCTGAAACGATTCTGGACGATCCTTCCAAACTACAGGCCCTTTTCGAGGGGCAACCCCGCGTTTTCTGCGTAGCTGACAAGCAATACGCCGCGGATCTGATCAAACAATACGGACTGCATGAACTGGCCAACGACGGCCGGCGTCTGCTACTGGTGAACTCAAAACAATGAATTCCGATCCCGAACTCAGTGTGGTGATACCCTGCCACAACGAAGAAAATAACCTAGGTCCGCTCACGCGTGCCATCCAACAGGCACTCGAACCGATTTCCATGTCCTATGAAATCGTGATCACGGACGATTGTAGCACCGATGGCAGTTGGGCGGAATTGCAACGACTCGCCAAGGCGGATCCACGCATCCGAGCCTTGCGTTTCGAGGTCAATGGCGGCCAGTCGGCGGCGATGTGGGCTGGCCTGCGTGCCGCGCGCGGACGTTTGTTAGCCACGCTGGATGCCGATATGCAGAACGATCCGGCGGATTTACCCAACCTGCTTGCCGGTTTGAGTGGGGCCGATTGTGTGTGCGGCACCCGGGTTGCGGCACGGGCCGCCGGTGACAACTGGGTGCGGCGTTACTCCTCGCGCATCGCCAACTCGGTTAGGAACCGGCTTTCCGGCGAGGAAATCAGCGATGCGGGCTGCTGTTTCCGCGTGTTTCGGCGCGAGTGCATCGCCGAGGTGAAATTCTTCAAGGGCGGACACCGGTTTCTTCCGACCCTGATAAAAATGGAGGGATTTACCGTGAAGGAGGTGGCCATCCGCCACAACCCGCGCTTCTCAGGTTCCAGCCACTATGGTGTATGGAACCGTCTTTTCAAATCCTTCGTGGACCTGATGGCCGTTCGCTGGATGAAACAACGCATGATTCGCTATCGGGTGAAGGAAACCCTGAATTGAACACCGCAAAATTTATATGGATTACCTCATCATCGCAGTGACTTGGTTTGGTCAGGAACATCGGTTTCTCGGACTGGACTGGAGCTGGCTCGATTTGCTGGGCATGGTCGGCCAGTTGATTTTTTCTTTCCGCTTCATCTCACAATGGATCGAGTCGGAGAAACGTGGGATCAGTTATATTCCGGTTTCCTTCTGGTATTGGAGCATCGCCGGTAGCCTTGTTCTAACGATCTACTGGATTTTCAAGCGCAGTCCGGTGGGCATTCTGGCGAATCTTCCCAACACGCTCATCTACCTGCGCAATCTCCAATTGATCAAACGCCATAAGCAGGCCGCCACCGCCGCCGCCCCAACACAAACGCCGGTGGAGGAAATGCCGCCCATCACGGAAGTCGTGGAAAAATCCGGGAAATTTCCAACCGATGAAGGTTCATCCTAACTTTATTCTGTTAGCGGTAATAGCTCCGATCACCGCGTGGTCGGCGTGGCATCCCTTCGATAATCTGACGTGGTGGATGGAGGTTGTGCCGGTGTTCATCGGTTTCATCGCGATATTCATCGCGCAGGCCAGAGGCTGGCGGTTTTCCAATTTCGCGCTCTGGCTGATAGGTTTTCACATGACCGTGTTGCTCATCGGCGGGCATTACACGTATGCCAGGGTGCCAGTGGGGGATTGGGTGAGCCATCTCTGCGGTGCGGAGCGAAATCATTACGACCGCCTCGGTCACGTTACCCAAGGCTTGGTCCCGGCGATCCTCTGCCGGGAGATTTTCCTGCGCAACGGAGTGCTTGCCCGCCGCGGGTGGCTTTGGTTCTGCGTGCTGTCGTTCTGCCTCGCCCTGAGCGCCACCTACGAATTGATCGAGTGGGCGGCGGCAGTGATTTCCGCCGAGGCGTCCGAATCGTTTCTCGGGACTCAGGGCGATCCTTGGGACACCCAGTGGGACATGTTTCTCGCAGGAATCGGCGCGCTGATAGCTCTCGCGATTCTACCCGGATTACACAACCGGTCGATGGCCAGTTTGAACCAGGGTTATCCCGTTCAATGATGATTTCAGCGTATCGATCCTGCCATCCAATGGAAATTTCTCTCTCCGCCCTTGCCACCGCGCCTGCAAACCGATTGACTGGCCGTCCCATCATCCTTTTCCCACAGTGAAATCCCACGAACTTTACGCCGCAGTCGATCCCGCCATCGTTACTCAAATCCTCGATTGGTTCCGCGCCAACGACCGGAATGTTTACAAATCCGCTGTCGCCACGCTCGCGTCCAACCGCAAACTGCGTCCGGTTTTTATCCAAAACAAACCGCTCGTCGATCAATATGCTTGGATTCACAAAACCCTGAAGATCAATGCCTGCGACACGATTGGCGAGCACCTGCTCCAAGCCTACCTCATGGCCGGCCAGCAATCGCTGCTCGCGATGTTCTGCGACGGCATGGGCATTCCGCACGATGGCAAAGGCTCTGTCGTCGGCGACCTGCCGAAAAAAATGGACCCGGAACGTCTCGCGTCCACAGTGGATCGCCTGATCGAAATTTTCGACCCGAAACTGCTCACCCTTTATCTCCACTGCTTCAATCTCCAGGTTGCCGGCGGCTGGCAAGACCTCACGGAAAAGCTCAACTCCGACGAGCGCCTCACGCTCGCGTGAGGGATCGGGGATTGAAGTCTGCCACTCCTCTTGGGATGAATAACCCGCAGTCGCTTGCCTCAAGGAAGGGCGGTGCATGATCGCCCACGCGGATGCGTTCCGCTGCTCCTTGAATTTTGCCTGAAATTCAGGCGTAGGACTGATAGACTGGCTGATACAGGCTATTGTTCACTGCGGCTTCGATTTCTTCGTCCGGGATGATGATGCGGGCGAGGCCGGAGCGGATGGCCTCCTTGGCGACTTCGATGGCGATCACCACGGAAACCTCGCGGATGCGGGTGAGGGATGGGTAGATCCTGCCGATGGCAAAATCCTCGTCCGTGACCAGTTCCGCCAAGGTTCTGGCGGCGATGAGGAACATGCGTTCCGAGACTTCTGCGGATTCCACCACCAACGCTCCCAATCCGACTCCGGGGAAGATATAGACGTTGTTGCCTTGTCCGGGAATGAAGGTCTGGCCCTGATACTCGACGGCCGAGAAAGGACTGCCACTGGCGAAAATCGCCTTGCCTTCGGAATTCCGATAGGCGGCTTCCGCCGTGCACTCGGCTTTGGATGTGGGATTGGAAAGGGCGAAAATGATCGGACGCTCGTTGAATTCCGCCATCTGGGCGATGATCGCCTCGGTGAAGGTGCTCGGTGTGCCCGAAACTCCGATCAGAATCGTGGGGCGGAGGATTTCCACGGCTTCTGCGAGGGTTTTTATCGGTGGGTGTTCGTGGGCGTATGGGATCTTGTGGTGGGCCAGGCCCTCCAAGCGGTCGTGAACGACGAGCCCTTGCGAATCGACGAACCAGCAGCGTTGGCGGGCTTCGGTTTCGTCGAGTCCGGCATCCACGGCGGCCGCGGTGAAGAGATCCGCGATTCCGGTTCCGGCCTCGCCGGCTCCCAGGAAGAGGATTTTCTGGTCGGCAAGCGCGGTGCCTGTGACACGCAGGGCGGATATCACTCCGGCAAGAGCCACGGCTGCGGTGCCTTGGATGTCATCGTTGAAACTGCAGATGCGTTTCTGATAGGTGCTAAGCAGGCGGAAGGCATTGGTGTTGCCGAAGTCTTCCCATTGCAGGAGGGCCTTCGGGAAAACCGTTTTCACGGCGGTGACGAACTCCTCGATGAATTCGTCGTACTCCGCGCCGCGCACGCGGTGCTGGCTCATGCCGAGATAAGTCGAATTGTTGTGGAGATTTTCGTTGTTGGTGCCGACATCCAGCGTGATCGGCATGCAGTACCGTGGATGCAGTCCCGCGCAGGAGGTGTAGAGCGAAAGTTTTCCGACGGGAATTCCCATGCCGAGCACGCCGAGGTCACCAAGGCCCAGAATGCGCTCGCCATCGGTGACGACGATCATCCGCACATCCGTCTGCGGCCAGTGGCGTAGCACTTCCGCGATGCGACCGCGTTCCCGGATGGTGATGAACATACCGCGCGGACGGCGGAAAATCACCCCGTAATCGAGACAGGCTTGACCGACGGTGGGTGTGTAGATGATCGGAATCATCTCCTCCGGATAGGTTTCCAGCACCTTGAAAAACAGGGTTTCGTTGCGGTTCTGGAGCAGGGTCAGGAAAACGTATTTGTCGATCGGTTCGGGTTGGCGCTGGAAGTTGCTGTAGGCGCGGTTGACCTGTTCATCGAGCGTGAAGATTCGCGGCGGAAGCAGTCCCCGTAGGCCAAGTGCGTCCCGCTCTTCATCGCTGAAGGCTGTGCCTTTGTTCAACAAGGGATCCGCAAGCATGGCGGTCCCGCGAGGCAGTGCGGGGCCACAGGTTCCTTGCAGGGACGGGGTCGGTTTGGAAATGTTCACAGGGTCAGCCTACTCCATACGCTCCCGGTAAACAACGCGCATGGTGGCAATATTCGCGCATATCGTGAGGGAATATTCCTTATTTCCCTCACTTCACCCAGGCGTCGATCCACGGTGAGAGGCGGTTTGCCATATCTGCGGCAAACCATGCGGCAAAAGCTCCGGTGACGACATCCAGCGTGTAGTGGGCGCGCAGGACCAGGACGATGGTCGCCTCCGCCAGCGCGACGACCACGGCAATCGCCCCGAGCCACCACGGCGCGATTTGGCAGATTTCAATGGCCCCCAATACCGCCAGCGCGGTGTGGCCGGAAAAGAAGAAATCATTGCCCACATCATAAGTCACCAACACCGTCGGCACTCCGGGATTCCTCCAGATGATGCCGGGTGGCGGCGGCAGCGTGCAGCAGAGTTGGCAGATCTGCCGCAGGATGAAGACGATCATGATGGCGATGAACGGTGTGAAATCCGGCCCGAAAACCGAAATCGCAATCAATGAGATGCCTAACACATCGATCAGGAACGAACTGCCCGCGAGCGCGACATTCGCGGCTTTCCCGTTCTCCGCAAAATACCGGTGCCATCGTGCGGTGAGTTGGTGGATCCAATCGCCGACTCCATCCATCCCGCCGCTCTTGCGGGCGATGAGTTTCTGGGTCTGGAACCAGATGACCAGCGCCACTGCGATGATGATGAGGCGGATGAGGATGGGGTTCATACGATATCAGTTCCGGTGGGTTGGTGCCTGCGGTGTAATTTGGAACTTTCTAACATTTCCTCGATCCTCTGGCGCACTTCCATTGTGATAGGATCCGCATTGAGCGAACGGTCGCGCGAGGCATCCACCTCGATGGCGTCGCCCACGGTGATCACGGCGCGCATCGGGAAATGCGGGCGGGCGATGTCTTTCAGGTCCTCCTCATAGCGCTCGACGGTTTCCAGAATGCGTTCGGGAGTCGGGTTTTCAAAATAGTTGCCGGGATAACAATGGAGCTGCTGGACCAGATAGACATCCGCCAGATGCCGCCAACGCTCCGCACGCTGCGCGTCCGTCAGATCGCCGTTGACCATTTCCGGAAGGATGGCGGTGCGCAGGCGTTTGACTCGCCCCATGGCATCCCCGTCGTGGCGGCCTTCGCTCCACCGGTTTTCCAGTGGTGTTAGAATCCCGTCGATCAGCGCGTCCAGCCGTTCGCGAAAGGTTCCGTTCCGCACGCCGCTGGCATATTCGATCTCCTTGAGGGTGAGCAGGGCGTCGCCGATCTTCAGGATGCGGTCATGCATGGGTAATTCGACCTGCGGCTGCCATGAGAGGCGGGTTTCGATTTCCTCGATCACCGGGGTGATCGTCTTGCGCAGGTCGCCTTCGAAAAAGTAGCGGATGAAGACCGGGTGGATGACGGTTTTCCCGGACTTGCGTTGTTTGGCGGCGGCGCGGGCGATGAATGCCGGGCCTTCCATGAAATTGACCATGCGATCATTGCTGCGCGTGATGATGCCCTCGGCGAAGATGCACAACGGATGAACCGCGTCGGCCACGATCTTGACGGCGCATTTCAATGATTCACGGTCCATTCCCTCCCGATAGACACTGAAGCTGCCGATCCTGGGGAGTAGGAACCGCTGGACCTTGCTGCTCATGAACACGTGCCAACTTGCGATGGTGTTGAATGGCCGCTTCACCTTTTTTGCCAATGAATCGAGGATCAGCGGATCGCAGGGACGGCAATGGTTGCTGACGATGACGATACCGTGTCCGGCATCGAGTGAGGCCTTGAGTTTCTCCGCGCCGATGCACTCCACGTCGGTGATTCCGTAATCCTTGCGCAGTTGCCGTGGCAGGATCCGACGCACCGCAGTGACCCAGAATCGTGACATGACCGGCGGAATGAACGAGTAGGGTTTATCGATGACGACTTTTTGCATGGTCTGATGAATTTTGATTCACTCCGTGCCACGGTTTTTCCAGCGCGCGATCATGTCCGGCACCGCGCTCGGGCGCGACCATGTGACGAAAAGACCGGTGATCGCGGCGACTGCACCGCAGAACCAGAAAACCCGGTCGTATCCGAGGTGGAGCTTGCCTGATAGAATGCTCTGGGTGATGGCCGCCGCAGCGATGCCGACCCATGAAAGCCAGCTCACCGCACCCTGCACGGCCCCCTTGGTTTGGGGTGACGGCCGGTGCTGCAGGACAGAAACGACCGGGACGATGAAGAGGCCGCCGCCGACACCTAACAATGCGAGCGCCGCAGTGAACCACGCCTGGCTCACACCGGGTAGGCCCATGCAGAATCCCGCCAAGGCCATCATCCCTGTTCCAAACGGGATGAGTCCGTATTCGATGCGTCCTCGCGAGAGTCTGCCTGCCAGCATGCTGCCGACGCCGATGCCGAGGCTGAGCGCAGCCTGGAGCCACGCCTGTTCGGTGGGTTTGAGATGAAAAACTTTCTGCGAGAAGAGCGCGAGATTGATCTGCACCAGTGTGGCGACGAAAAAGAATCCGGTGTTCCCCCAGTTGGCCCGCCACAGGTCGCGGTCTTGTTTCATGACGCGGAGATTGATCCAAATCTCGGCGAGGATATTGAAATTGAGTTTTTTCACCGGATCCGCCGCAGGGACCTTGGCAATGCCAAAACTGGTGAGACATCCGATCCCGGCCAACAGCGCCAGCAGCAGCCCGGACCAGACTTCGTGATGGACCAGAGTTTCCGCCATCCATCCGCCTGCGAAGGTGCCGAGGATGATGCCGATGAATGTTAGAAGTTCCAGAATTCCGTTGCCCGAGGAGAGCTTCGAGGTCGGCAGTATTTCAGGCATGATGCCGTATTTCGCTGGTGCGAAAAACGTGCTGTGTACACCCATCATGCAGATCGCGGCGAGTTGCAGCGCTTGGTTTTCCCATGCCAGGGCCAGCGCGGCATAACACATGATCAGGATCTCACACAGTTTCACCCCAATCATCACCGAGCGCTTGCTGAATCGGTCCGCCATCCATCCGCCGATGGTGGAGAATAATAAAAACGGCACCGCGAAAAGCAGCGAGGCATGCGAGGCGAAGTCGTCTTTTTGCGCATCGGCGAGCGTCGCGGACGCCAACACCGGGAAGATCACCAGCCAGCGCAGGGCGTTGTCCGAGAACGCACCCTGGAATTGGGTGAACATGAGGTTCCAATAGCCGCGGGGCCAGGATTTGCCGGATTCGTCGGACATCACAACGCGAGACTGATCAGAAATCCGGTTTCCGTCCATGCCATAAAATCCGTATCACAGCCTGCCGGCCGCCTTGATGTCGAAATAGCTGTTGGCAAGCCGCATCGGAAAGTCCTTGGCCGTGGAGTCGAGCGTCAGAATCCCCGACGCGCCGAGACTGGCGAGGATTTCCCGGCGCTCCTGCACGTAACGGTCCGCCGCCAAATAGCGCAGCGCGGAGGAAAATGACTCCACCGGCTTTGTAAACGCATCTTGCACCGCGGCCTCCCTCATGCTTGCCAGCAACACCAGGTGGCGGGAATTCAACACTTGCAGCGCGGGCAACAACTCCTTGCCATCCTCTCCGCGTAGGTTGGTTAGAAGAATCACCAGCGACCTCCGGCGCTGGCGCATCATTAGTTTTTCCACCGCCCCGGCGAAATCGCTGGGCGCGGGCGTGGTTTGATAGTCGTAAAGATGGTTGAGCAACACCGGCATCGCGTGCGAGCCCTTCATCGGCGGCAGCCAGCGGTCGGTCCCGCCGAAGGATTTCACCGCCACCTGGTCGCCTTGGCGAAGCGCCACGTGCGCGACTAACAGAACTGAGTTGAGAATGTGGTCGAACTGCGGCAGACCACCGTCCAGCGCACGCATCCGGCGTCCGGTGTCCAGCAGGAAGACCACCGATTGATCGCGCTGTTCCTGATAGTCACGGCTGATGAGCGTCTGCCTGCGCGAGGTGGCCTTCCAGTCAATCTGGGCCAGCGGGTCGCCATCGCGGTAGTCGCGCAGTTGGTGGAAATCCCGGCTGGTCCCTGCGCGCGGCCGTCGCACGATGCCCATCGGGCTCTCGCGGTGTTGCATGGCCAGCAGCGCGAAGCGGATCACCGGTTCGTAGTTCGGATAGACCTTCACGATTTCCGGTTCGAGATGCAGGGTTGTTTTCGTCCACAATCCCAGTGGCGACCGGCGTCTGACATGCACCGGCCCGAAGACCGCCTCGCCGCGCTCGACGAGTGTTACCGGATAAATCACCCGGATTTCCTTTCGCGGAGACAAGTCCCCCGACCACGGAAGCACCTCCGCCACCGCGCGGCGGGGGATGCCGTCGAAAACCTCGATCCGGGCCGGAGTGTTTCCTTCGTTGCCAAGTGTCAGAGTCACCTCGCCGGATTGTCCTAACGCAAAACGGCCGGGCAGACGCCGTGTGACACCCAGCGGACTCGTCCACCATGCCAACGCTAAATCTAACAACGATACCCCCGCCGCAGCCATACCCAGCCACTGCCACGCCGGGGCCAGCGCCGGAACCACGGCGACCACCGCGCCAAGCAGCAGCCATGCCATGGAAACCACCAGCAACCGGTATGCGGGAGTCATCATGATTTCTAACCGCGGGGAGCGGGAACGCTTTCGACGATCGCACGAAGCACTTCGTCCACTTCCTGGCCGCTGATCGCCACTTCGGGCGTGAGTTGCACACGGTGGCGCAGCACCGGCAGCGCCGCGCGCTTGATGTCGTCCGGTGTGACGTAATCACGGCCGTCCAGAACAGCGAATGCCTTGCTGGTTCTAACGAGGCTGATCGCTCCACGGGTTCCGGCGCCCAGCGAAATGGCCCTCGACTCGCGCGTGGCCTTGGCCAGCGCCACCGCGTAGGCCACCACCTCCGGCACCACCTGCACCGCAGCGGTCGCCTGCTGTGCGGCGACGATTTCCTCCGGTCCGCAAACCAATGATACCTCGCCACCGGAATTTCCCGGGCTTTCGCATGACGCGCGGGTGACGATCTCGCACTCGGCCGCGCGCTCGGGATAGCCGATGAGCACCTTCATGATGAACCTATCCAACTGCGCCTCCGGCAGCGGATAGGTGCCCTCGTGCTCGACCGGGTTTTGCGTGGCCAGCGTCATGAATGGCGGTGAGAGTTTGAGCGTCTCGCCATCGATGGTCACCTGTCGTTCTTGCATGACCTCCAGCAGGGCGGCCTGGGTTTTCGCAGGAGCACGGTTGATTTCGTCGGCTAACAGAAGGTTGGTGAACACCGGTCCCTGCCGGAGTTGGAATGTTTGGCTTTTCATGTCGAACAGCCGGAAACCCGTGACATCCGAAGGCATCAGGTCGGGTGTGAACTGGATGCGCCCGGATGCCCCGCCGAAGGTCTTCGCCAGCGTGGTGACGAGGTGGGTTTTGCCCAGTCCGGGTTTGCCTTCCAATAGAATGTGTCCGCCCGCCAGCAGCGCGGCGAGCACCTGGTCGATCACGACATCCTGGCCGAGGATGACGCCGCGGATTTCCTCCCTCATGCGTTGGATCAGGTGCGCCAGTGTGTTAGCTGGTGGGACTTCTGCTGCCGGCATGTCTTGTGGGTCTTGTGTCATGATTGTGGGTTGGGGTTGAGGACTTTGAGCAATTGTTGGAGATCCGCAGTGGTGCGGGTGAGGATCGCGGCGTCGGCCGGCTTTTGTTCCGCCAACGCCCGGAAAACCCGCTCGCGTGTCAAGCCTGCACGGTCGGCCAGGAATTGGAAGAAATCATCGTCGCGGCAGCCGGAGCGCACGCTGGTCCGCTGGCCGATTTCCACGATCTGCCCGCGCAGCGGTGCCAATAGCGCTGCTCCGTGGTCCAACCGCCATTGGAAATCCCCCAGCGCTTCAAGGTGATGTTCGTATCCCCTGAGCACCGGCGGCGCGGTGGCAGGCTCGATCGGACCGAAACGCGAAAGATTCTTCCACAGCCAAAGCAGCATCCACACTCCAAGGCCTAGCAGAACATGCGGAAGATACTCCACGATCAGCCCCCACAGGGAAAGCCCGGACCCGCGCATGATTCCGATTCTTCCACCGTTGTCCGTCGCGTCGATGAGCGCTTGCAGGAGTTCGGCGTGTTCGTTGTCGCTTATCCAGCGGTTGCGGAAAATTCGCCCGTCCGTGATGACGGAAATTCTTCCGTTGCCGACAGCGCGTGATGCGAAGACTCCGGCTTTCTCATTTTTTGTAGCGACGGTGGCGACCGATTTGGCGTTGACCTTGTATTCCTCTTCTTCGAATTTGATGGTATCCGCCGTGGTTTCGCCGGATGCGCCGATCTTGTCCAGCTTGATGCCGGCCCGTTCAAGCATCGAAAAAAGAGCGGGTTTCAAATCCGGTGGCATAGCGTAACCCGACCAGTCATTGGTCTCGGAGTCCGCGTGCTCAACTAACAAAATCAGGTGGCCTCTGGATTTTACCCAACTCTCCATCCTGCGGGTATAACTTTCGTTGCCTAAAATGGAGGCGGGAATAATCCACACTGCGTCCTTTGATTCCGGCGGTGTCCATGCGATCACCGGTTGGACTTGCCTGCCGGTATGGGTGGCATAGCGTTCCACTGCCAGCCACGGGTTGATCCTGGCCTTGCCCTTGTAGCCGATTTCGCGTTCCTCTTCCTTGTATTCACATGCCGTTAGAAAGAGCGCCGGCAGTAGGATCAGCAGCCAGCGTTTCATGCGCCCCTCCTGTCTCCAAACGGCCATTGTCGGCATAACGATTCCACCTCTTCGTCCTGCGGCCGGTTCCCGGCGTAGGCCAGGCGCATCCATACCCCGGTGATTCCTTGGAAATATGCCGGATGCACCGCGTCGCCGGCCTGGTTGACACGCCGCACGCAATCGCCCTCGGTATCGGATTCCTGGATTTCCACACGGCCCATCTCGATCACCCGCGAGATGGCTCCCCGATAGAGCAGCCCCAATGCTTCCTGGTGCATGCCCCGCCGCCATAATGCCAAAGCCGCACCCGGAACATCCGTCGGCAGATTCTCCGGGGAGATATCCATGCCCATCACCACCCGTGCCCGCGGCGAGATCGGACTATCTCCGCCTCCGTAGTTTCCGCGCCGTAGGAAAGCATGGCGGTTGATCCACACCAGCCATCCGATCAGCCCGACTAACAATGCGATCATGCTCACCGTGAAAACATTACTTAACCACGCGCCGCCACTGCCGAAGAAATGAAGCATCCGCAGCAGTTGCTCCAGCCAACTCCATGACGTTTTGGATTCCAACGGCACCTTCTGCTTCACGGTGTGGACCTTGAATTCCGGCGCGGTCTTCACCTCACGCATCACCCGCACGGGTTTGGACACGGACGCTGGTGCGGTCACGGGTGCAGGTGCTGGTTCAGGTGCCTCCTGAGCACGGGCCGGGGTGGGGGAGAGCATCAGGAAAATCATCACGCACGGCAGCACCACCTTGCTCAGGCGTGCGGCCATGCGTTTGAATGCCAGTTCCACATCCCAACCCTCGATCCAGGTGCGGTTGTTGATGTAGATGCCAAAACCCGCGCCGGTTACGAAAATTTCCATCAGGGACATCGCCAGCATCACACAGCACAACACCGTGCGCATAATGAGTCCGGGGATTTCCCATGGTGTGCTGGGTTCCCAACTCTCCGCCGCGGCACGCCAAGCACCATCCTGACCATCCGGGACGCACATGAGCACCACCACGAGGATCGCCATGCCGAACCAGCACGCTCCCAGATCCGCGAGCACGTAAATCCACATCACCACACCGTCTCCACGGCGGTTGACCTGGCCGCAACGTTGTTGATAGGCTTTTCCGCGCAGCCCTTCCAGTTCCTCCACCGCCAGAGTGACCGGCATCCATGGTGAGAACCGCGCCCATACCAGCCGATAGAAAAACCGCCGCACCCAGGCCTTCGGAATCTCCCGCAGCGATGCCTTCCATGTCGGCGCCTCGCCGAACAGGCGGCGGCTGATCTCAAACAACACCATTCGCGATCCCACCGGCTTCCACCACCAGAATAAAACCAGCACCAACATGGGAGAATCCCACAACCACCATCCCGCCGCCACCGTCGGCAGCAACACCGCCAGCCACCAAATCGCGAAACAGCGCCAGAAATCCCGACGTGCCAGCGCCAGACCCAGATCCACGGCCTCCCAATCGCTGCGCGGGCGGATTTCCGCCGTCACCGATTCAAGCCGCATTGGTCGTCTCCCTTCCTGCTAGTAAAAAATACACGGTGTGCAGAATCCATCCGCTGATCCCGAAGGCATACTTCACCCCTGACGGGATTTCCTGCGCCGACCAGAATCCCTCCACCACCGCCGCTAGACCGGTTAGAAGCGCAGCGCCGTAGATCAGCGGCAGCGCCTGTTTGGAGGCCTCCACCAGCGCACGCACCCGCGGCAGGCGTCCCGGCCGCAACACCGCCAGTCCTAACCGCATACCCGCCATCCCGGAGACGATCATGCCTAACAACTCAAACGACGAATGTCCGCACACGAATGTCCAGAACGATTCCGGATTGCACGCGTGGTTCACATATCCGGCGGCGGCCCCCATCGAGAGCCCGTTGAACAACAGGAAAAACAAGGTCCCCACGCCGCCCGCCATGCCTCCAGCGAAGATCCGGAAGTCGATTGCCACGTTGTTGTAGATGTAAAAACAGAACATCATGAAATTGGAGCCGTATTCCGATCTGAGGTGCGCGATTTGTTCCTCCTTGCCGCCATACATCTGCTCCATCGAGACCATGCCGTCCGGCCCGAGCATCGCTTGCGTCCAGCGGATGTCATACGCGGCGGAAATCATCATCACGAAAAACGGCACCCAGAACACCAGATTGCAAAGCCAGAAAAGACGCCACTCGCGCCGCACAGTGCGCGGAAACTCCGTGGTCACGAACGAGAGCGCTTTTTCCCAACCGCCCCGCCGCGTCCGGTAAATCACCTCGTATCCGCGGATCACCAGCGCGTTGAGCCGCTCGGTCACGCGCGCCCCATACATCCGCGATTCCGCCAAAGACAAGTCCACACACAACTCGCGGAACCTCTGCGGCATCTGACCGGCCTCCGGAACCACTCCGCCTTTTTCCAAGCGCTCTACCAACCGCTCATACTCCAGCCAGCGCGCCTGGTTCTTGTGCTCGAAATCTCCGGATGTCATTTGGCGGGGCTGGATGCTTTCAACACCACGAGATTACAAACACCGGTCGTATCGTCAACCTCCAAGCGTATTCCGAAAATCCCACCATCACCGCAGTTCTTTCCAGGAAACGTAGGGTTCTGGAATACAGGAATTTCCGTGCCAAATGGCCCGGGCATTCTGCCCGGAGCTTCCAAACAGAAGTTACTCCCGATGTCACACCCGTGTAGCGGCACGAATTCATTCATCAAGAATCACCGTTGCTGCAAGGGCTTTTTTGGCAATCGGCTTAACCGCAAAGGAGCGCCTCAGATCATAGGGATGAAATTTATTCAACGTTTGAGGTTTGCTATCCGAGGCAATGCGGGTGTAAAGAGTCAATGATGTGATCATTCGCTTCCCTCGGTTCGTTACAATTCTTCCGCGATCACTTCCGGCTCGGTCGGTATGTTCTTGTGTCTCCACAATTCAACCAACACCAGCAACAGCAACACGCCTCCAAGTACGGCCGATGAGCCGATGGTGCCGAAACCCAGACCGCCTTTATCATGATCTTTCGTTAATACGTCTCCCAGCGTCGCTCCGAACGGCCGCGTCAGAACGAAGGCGATCCAGAATAACAACACTCTTGAAATGTTGGTGAAAAACGTCAGCGCCACCACCACCGCCAGCAAGCCGCCGATCAGCATCGCGCCCCCTGCAAACCCGAGCCCCGAATCATCTGCTAGATAGTCACCCAGCGCCGTGCCCAGTGTGTTGGAAAACAAGATCGCCGTCCAATAGAGGATCTCCACTTTCGGCGTGTGGACTTTTTCCACCGAGAGCGAGCTGCCGGTCGAGCGCCAGTAAGTGAAAATGGCGAGTAGAATTCCTAACAAAATAGCGCTGCCTTTCGCATATCCCAGTTCCAGCGTGCGGTCCATGTAGTCGGACATCGTCGTGCCTGCGGTGCTCGTGGAAAGAATCACCGCCCAGTAAAGGAAAGGGTGGTAGCGTTTCGACAGGAGCTGGGCCACCACCGTCACCAGGAAGATAGACATCAGGATTATCGTGCTCGTTGCATAGCCCACGTCCATCGTCATGGACAGCAGGTCGCCCGCCGTTTCGCCCAGGGTGGTGGCGCATATTTTCATCACCCAGAAGGCGAACAGGATTTCAGGAAGTTTTTTCATGTGGGGTGGGCTAGGGGTGCCGCAGTCTGCCCGATCAGACATTAGAATCCAATGAGTAACTTTATATTCTGTCGGTGCGTGTATGAACTTGCACAAACCCCGCAGGTGCGGTTACACAACCCGTTCACTCCATGCAGCACCGCCTTCACATCATTCCTGCCAGGCGCTACGCGTCTCAGACGCCGATCCGTAGCCGTGGGGTCTATCTGGTGCTGGCAATCGTGGTTGTGGCAGCCGGTTTGCTTTGGCGTTCGCCGCTGGTATCCATGCCGGAATGGCTGTCGAAATACGGTGGCGACGCGTTGTGGGCGCTGATGGTGTTTGTGGGATTCGGGTTTCTGATTCCACGGGCATCCACACTGACGCTGGCGCTGTTGGCATTGATCTTTGCCTGGGCCATCGAATTCTCTCAGCTTTACCATGCGCCGTGGATCGATGCCGTGCGTGCCACGCTGCCGGGACGCCTCGTGCTGGGTTCCACCTTCAATTGGCCGGATCTGCCCGTCTACGCGCTGGGCATCGGCCTGGGTGCGTGGAGTGAGATGTTGTTTCTTCGCAAGCGGGCGGCGTAAGCGACAAGCCTTCTTATCGAGACGGTGGAACCGGAACCTTCACCGGCGCCGTGCATTTTCCGCTCGCCGTGCTGGTGCCGGTGAGTCGACCGGAGGCATCGCGCTCGGTGGTGGAGTTGCCACTAGTGTTAGAGGTTCCGGTCAACCGGCCGGATGCATCACGGTATTGAGTGGTGGCGTTGGTGTGTGTTCCGTCAGTTCGCGTGTTGGCGCTGCCTGCCATGCGTCCGCTGGCATCGCGGTAGGTCGTGCTTGCCGAGGAACTGCCGGATGTCGGTTGTGTCGTGGCCGATCCAGTCAGTCGTCCGCTGGCGTCCCTGTATTGGGTGCTTGCGGAGCCCCCTGAATCCGTGCGGGTTGTCGAGGTGCTGATGATACGTCCCGATGCGTCACGGACCGTGGCCTGCACCGTGCCGCCGGACTGCTTCTGACGGTCGATGGTCTGGACAATCCGACCGGAAGAATCCCGCACCACCTCACGGCATGTTTCGGCGGTCAGCGTGTTGGCTAAAACGACAGACATCAGAGCGAAAAGGGAAATTGCCTTCATGCAGACTAAAACGGATTTTGGATGTGATTTATTCAGAGATGATGAGTTTACCTGCCCGTATCTCGCCCACAATCAGATAATCCCTCGCTTCCTCGCCATCGCAGCCATGATTCTCGGCCTCGTCCTGCGGCGTAGCTGAGCTGAAAAATTGTGCCGGTTTAGCGATTGTCACGGACAAGCTCTAGTTATGATAAGATCTACAACTTGAGTGAATTTCCAGAGCGTGGATTGGCGATTCTTATTTCTGTTTGATCCTTGGAATTTGTGATGACGACATCCTCAGGACCAATCACCCACTTATAAGGACTTTTCCCAAAGAAATTAATCGAAAAAATGCACCTCGAATCCCGTAATTTTTGCTCGCCCGCACCGTCTCTATCAAAACCGGAGAAGGTATTCACCTGTAATGATCCAAAAGCATCGGCAGGGTTAGTTGAACTCTCTGAGCTTGATTCAATTATACAGATTCCGTTCTCCTCATTAGCCTCCATGAGTGGACGTAGGATATACGGACCAGTCTTTGAATCTCCTCCCGATTCGCTAGGCGGCGGCACAATCGATCCTGTTTCTTTCCCACCTGCGATAGGACGTCTGCATCCCTGAGCCGACATGAAAGACACGCATAGGACCACAATCTGCAACAATGTCGTCGAGTGCATATACGTTTACAATCTTGTTTCGAGATTATATCGCGCACGTGTCGAAATCCAGGTGAAAATTTCGTGACGGCGTTTGCGCGTTCAGGTTGAGGTGCGGTTGCGGAAGTGAATTTGGGCCGGAGTGGAACCAACGAGGTTGCTTCGCTGCCGTGTGTTGTGGAGATGGATGAGCGCCGGTGCCAAGGGGATCCGAATACCCATTCGAATTCCTCTCATGCGAAGTAGGTGTCTTCGTGTGCGTAGGGCGGTGCGCAGCAGCAGAGGAATTGCAGGGGTTCGATGGCGCGGATCTGGTGCCATGCGCCGGGGGGAATGAGGATGGCGTCGCCGGGGCATACTTCGCGGGATTCGCCATCGATTTCCATGACGCCGGTACCGGCGAGGAGATAATAGAATTCCTCGCTGAGCTTGTGGTAGTGGCGATCGGTTTGCGCGCAGGCGGGGAGTGCGGCTTCGGCGAGGCTTTGGTTGGCGACCGGTGCGTTGGAAAGATCGAGCAGGCTGCGGATGGTGGATCCGTCCTTGGTGGTGAATGGTGTTTGTTGTTCCCTGGCACGGATTTCCATGCACGGATGAAACCACCCGGGGCGCGCTTGGTCAAGGAGCGGGATGATGACCGGAATCAATGGCTTGGGACCACCGGGCGCAGGACCATGTTGCGGTAGTCCACATTGGTGTGGTCGCCTTGCAGGTAAATGGGTCCGGGCTTGGTTTCATCGCTGGTGATGGCGCCGCCGGTGCAGCCGAGCACGGGAGCATTGTCGATGATGGTTTTGCCATTGAGGATAACTGTTAGATGGCGGGCCACCAGGGTGATGTCGAGTGTCTGCCATTCGCCGACCGGCTTTTCGGCGGCAATGCTTGGTGTAATGCGGCTGTAAAGTGCGCCCATATTATGTGAGTCGAGCGGTTTCCCGAAGCTCTCCATGATTTGCACTTCGTAGATGCCGCGCAGGTAGATGCCGCTGTTGCTGCCTTGCTGGGTAAGGACTTCCGTTTTCAGATTGAAATCTTCAAACTCGGCGTCGGTGCGCAGATTACCAAAATGCTTCCCTTTTTCCTTGGTGACGCGGTTTTGCAGCACGCCGTCCACCATGCTCCAGCCGTTGTCGGCACCTTCCTTGAGCAAGCGCCAGCCGCTCAGGTCCTTGCCGTTCAAGAGCTGGATGGGTTTGCCGAAATTCACTTTCGAGAGGTCGGGCCGCGCGGGTAGGTCGGCGATGTGTTTGCCGGTGAATTCAGTGGCTTTGCTGAGTTCCTTGCCCGTGGTGTCGCGTTTGATCGTGGTGAGATTGAGGGTTTCTCCGGTTGCCTTGGCGGTGATGGTTTCGGTGATCACGTTGCCGTTTTTTTCCTTCTGCTCGCGTGTCACGATGAGCGAGTCGCCATCGACTTTCGTGCTGGTGGTGGGGACCACACTGCCGCCGCCCCACAGTACACTGGAACTTAGGGTGCCGCCTTTTTCCTCAACACCAAGCCAACCCGCGCCGCCGCCCGGAATGGTCAGCGCCCAACGGCCGATGTAAGGATTTTCAGCGGCATTCACGGCACTGCTGAGACTGAGAACGGCCAATACGGAGAGTGAGCGGATTGTGGAATTCATTTCAAATGGTGTTGGATGTGGATCGAGTCGTTTAAACGGACCCATGCGCGCGGATCTCTCAGGAAAGGGTCAATAAGTTGGTGGAAAGTTTCCTGCGCCTCGTCGTCAGACTTCGCGAGAAGACTTGCCAGAACGGACGGGCGGGCGCAGCATCGAAGTATGAAAATCTTGATGCATTGGAGACAAGCGTCCTGCCGGTTCGGCCTCACGGCGGTGCTGTGCATGATGGGGGTGCTTGTTGGCGGGTTGTCCGGGTGTCGTCAGAAGGAGGCGTCCTCGAAGTATGTTTCATCGGTCCCCGAAGCGGTTCCGGCGGCTGCCGATACCAAAAAATCCGACAAGGGCTGGGTGGAGATGGCGACGCTGGCACCTGGAAAATGGGAGGCTATCGAAGGAGCGACGGACTTGGCATGGGACGACGGGAGTCGCATCATGCGGATCGGAGTGGGCACGGATCTCAACGGTGCGCGTTGGACGGGACCGTTGCCGACCGTGCCATACACGGTGGAGTTGGAAGCACGACGGATGACTGGCAGTGATTTTTTTTGCGGCCTGACTTTTCCCGTCCGCTCCGGGAAGGAATTTGTTAGTTTGATCGTCGGCGGTTGGGGAGGGGGGCTTGTGGGCATTTCATCGATCAACAACCTCGATGCTTCGGAGAATTCCACCGGTTCACAGTATAAGTTCGAGGACCAGCGGTGGTATCGAATCCGGGTGGAGGTTGGACAAGAGCGGTTGCAGGCATGGATCGATGACCGTCAGGTGGTGGATGCATACACCGAGGAGCAAAAGCTTTCACTGCGCGAGGGGCCGATCGGGGTGTGTGCGCCGTTCGGTCTTGCCACATGGGTGACAAGCGCCGAAGTGCGCGGTGTGAGATGGCGAAAAGCGGGGGATTGATCCGGCGAGGCGGGATGAGCGGGCTCTGGGCCGAAAAAGCGTGAACATTGAGATCTCTGTGGTATATTGGCGGACATGAGTGCGAAAAAAGCAATTGAAGGAATCAGTCTGACGCCGGATCCATTTGGGGCGCTGGCCGGGCTTCACTGTTTGCCTGCGGGACCAAAGGCAACGTCAGATACCGCTCAAGTCATTCCAGCCAAAACCTCCCAACGGGGGCAGCAGAACACCAAGCGGGGCCGGGTGGACATCGTCCGTCAGACCGCGCACCGCGGTGGCAAGGCGGTCACGGTGGCGAAAAATTTCATCGGAATCGGGCTGTTGGAAAAACAGGAACTCGCGAAGAAGATGCAGAAAGCCTGCGGTGTCGGAGGCACGGTGAAAGATGGCTGCATCGAAATCCAGGGCGACAAACGGGAAGAAATGAAGCGCATCCTGACGGAAGCTGGCTTCCAGCCGGTTTTCTCCGGTGGTTGAGTTAGACCGCTTCGCTGTATTTCCAACCGTCGCGGGCTGGGAGGCGCAGCCATGCATTGAGCTCTGGCCGGTTGGTGATTTTCATTTGGGCGTCGTCGTATTCGATGTGTCCGACGAATCGCACAGCGATAACACCTAACAAAATCATCTCCGTGATTTCGGCGCCGTAATCGAAGTTTGAACCAGCGTGGGGGGGCGTCGCCGCGGATGTGAACACACACGGACAGGGGAGGGGAGTGTCTTCCATGTTTTGATGTGCGGTGCATTCGAAATTCCTGTCGGAAAAACATCGCCCTGAGCTCCGGTCTATGTAGAGTTGAGTTATGAAAGTTTTGTCCATCTCCACATTTGCGCTTTTCCTTCTCCCCGTTTGGTCTCTTGCGGCAGAGGAGGGTTTTGAATCAATTTTCGATGGAACCCTGAAGAACTGGGACGGCGATCCGGTCTATTGGAAGACCGAAAACAACACGCTCATCGGCGAGGTGCGGCCGGAGACATTGTTGAAACGCAACACCTTCATCATCTGGCGTGGTGGTGAGCTCGGCGACTTCGAGCTCAAGCTGGAATACCGCGTTTCCGCCCAGGGTAACAGCGGCATCAATTACCGCAGCGTCGAAGTGCCTGACATGAAATGGGCGCTCAAAGGCTATCAGGACGATATCGACGGCAATGATCAATGGAGTGGACAGAACTACGAGGAACGCGGCCGCACCTTCCTCGCTTACCGCGGGCAGAGCGTGGTCATGAAACCCGCAGCGAAACCCGAAATCGTCAAAATACTGGGTGACCGCGCCGAGCTTCAGAAAAAGGTCCTCAAGGACGACTGGAACCATGTCCACATCATTGCAAAGGGAAATCTCATCCAACATTTCACCAACGGGGTGCTCATGTCCGAAGTGTGCGACGAGGATCCGGAAAAACGCATGATGACAGGTTTGTTAGGTGTGCAGGTCCATGTCGGACCGCCGATGAAGATCGAGTATCGGAATATCCGGGTGAAACGCCTTGAATGAACTTCAACGGCTTCGAATCAGCCTTCGATGGCATAGCAAACGTTCTTGTTGGTCCAGATTGTGATGCCGTGCATTCACGTAGCGTGGGTGATGTTGTGTGCGAGTTGTCAGCTGTGGAGTCATAGCGTCGCACTAGCGTGAAATGAAGCTGAGGCTTGCAGGATCGATATCGGCGGGTAACATGCACCAACCCGCTGACATCGGAGTCGCGATAATCCTGATTTCAAATGAAACGCCGACAATTCCTCAAAACCGCGACAGCCGCGCCTCTGGCCGGGCTTTCCTTCCATCCTCTTCGTGCGGCTGATTTCCCAACTGTCGATCTCGACGGGCTTTTCGAAGCAAGCAGCCCGGAAGTCCTCGCCTTGGCCAAGCGGGTGATGGAGAAGTGCGTGCTGGCGATGATTCGGGAGCCAGTGCCGCCTCTCAAACACACCTGGATTACCCCCGGCGGACCTCACTATCGCGGCCAGTGGATCTGGGATACGATGTTTGTGCTCGATCACTTGAGCATCCTGCCCGGCAGGGAAGGTCAGATTCGCGACATTTTCCAAAATTATTGGGATTTCCAGGACCGTTGGAATGCCAGCATGCCCGAGTATGCCCGCGACATGATCACGGTGGCCATCAAGACGGACCCGCAGGAACAACGGCAGTTTTCGCAGATCCCGATTCTCGCTTGGGGCGTCGAGCGCGTGTTCCGGCACAATGGCGATAAAAAGCTGCTAGAGCTGTGTCTCGGCCGCATTGAACGTTTTCATGAGTGGTATTGGCGTGAACGCGACCTTCACGACAATGGTTTGATCACGCTCGGTGCATACACGGGAAATGTGCAGCATGCGAAGTGGGAAACCTTCGACTACGAATGCAACATGGATGGCATGAAGATGACCGTCCACCCCACGCGCAAGGGACCTAACGAAGGCACTTGGTATGCCGACATCTGCGTGCCCGGCAACAATGCCTATCTCATCATGGGCGAACGCAGCCTCGTCCGTCTCGCGGAAATCATGGGCGACAAGGCGATGGTGGAACGCCGCAAGGCACGCATCGAAAAGGGCGTCGAGGGTATGCGCAAGCATCTTTGGGACGAAAAAGCCGGCACCTTCCTTTCCGTCAAACGCGAGACGCTCGAAAAAATCCCCGTCGCCACGATCGGCAGTTGGATTCCGCTGGCGGCCGGTGTGCCCACTGCGGAGCAGGCCAAACGCATGGCGGAAGTGCTCGCCTCACCTTCCTGGCAGACACCCTTGCCGGTGCCCACTGTGGACCGCAACGACAGTCGCTGGAAATCCGGCGCTTTCTGGCGTGGCGATGTCTGGCCGCCCACCAACTATCAGATTGCGACCGGCCTCGCCGCATACGGCCACCACGAGCTCGCCGCGGACATCTGCGACAAAACCATCGCCAATGCCATCAAGAACGGCATCAGCGAGAACTACGACTCCGTGACGGGCAAGGCCCTCGGCGTGCCTGATTACAGCATGAGCAGCACGCTGGTCGCGATGATGCTCGATGGACTTTCACGGAAACATCGCTTGAAACTCCGCAACGTCGTCCAACGCTGAAATCGAGAATTTCACAAATTGGCAGCACAAGCATGATAAAACACACTGCCAACCCTTGTATTCCTAATCCTATGAACCAATCTCGCCGCACGTTTTTACAGACCACACTCGCCACCGCGATCGCCAGCGGGGGACTCTATGGCCAAGCCGCTCCGGCGGGCCGCAAATTGCGCATCGCAGGCATTGGTGTGGGTGGCATGGGCTTCAACAACATGACCAACTTGGCGGGCGAGGACGTCGTCGCCATCTGCGATGTGGATCATGCGTTCGCAGCAAAGGCGTTCCAGAAATTTCCTGACGCCAAACGTTGGAAGGATTTCCGTGAAATGCTGGAGAAACAACCGGAAATCGAGGCGGTGATGATTGCCACGCCGGATCACACCCATGCATCCATCGCCCTGGCCGCGCTCAAGGCTGGCAAGCATGTTTACTGCCAGAAACCGCTCACTCATGACATTTATGAGGCGCGTTTGTTAGCAAAGGCCGCCGCCGAGGCGAAAGGTTGCGTCGCGGTGATGGGCAACCAACACCATTCATCCACCGGTGCCGGCAAGATTGTCGAGTGGGTCCAAGCCGGTTTGATCGGCGACGTCACGCGGGTGATTGCCTGGTGTTCGCTCAATTACCGCCCTTTCGGCAACGCTTACTGGTCCACTCTGACGGACCGTCCTCCGACAGAAACCACTCCCGTGCCGGAAACGCTGGCGTGGGACCTTTGGCTCGGAGCCGGGAAGGAACGCCCTTATAACCCTACCTACCACCCGGCACGTTGGCGCGCATGGTGGGACTACGGTTGCGGCATGATGGGAGACCGTGGAGTGCACACGCTCGACGCCTCATGCTGGGCACTCGACCTCGCAAAACCTTCCAGTATCGAATTGCTGTCCATCGAGGGTGCCAACGAGTTCGTCCATCCCGACAAGGCGCATGTCCGCTATCAATTCCCGGTCCGTGGGAAGTTTCCCGCCATGCAGCTCGATTGGTATTCAGGCGAGCGGCCGAAGGAAGTGGATGAATTGATCCCCGGAAAAAAAGCCGGCGACGACGGAGGAGGTGCGGTCATCATCGGCACGCGAGGAATGATCAGCCACGGCGTTTACCCCGGCGGCAGTCTCGCGCTGCATCCGCAAACCCTCGCCGAGGCCGCCCGCGATATCCCGCAAACCATGCCCCGGCTGCGTGGCAGCCATGAGGCGATCTGGGTGGCCGCCTGCAAGAAAGAGGGGCCGGTTTCCTCGGACTTCGTCTATGCCGCCGGTCTAACGGAATTAACCCACCTCGGAAATCTGGCGATCCATCTGGGTGGCAAAATCGAATGGGACGCCGAAGCTGGCCGGGCCACCAACCGCCCGGAGGCGGACGCCTTGGTCCGCATGCCTCGCCGCAAAGGCTGGGAGCTTTGAGATTTTCGAGGATTTTTGAAAGGATTCCGAAACCGGTGCGTATGATCGGAATCCCATGAAATCAAAAAACATTCCCATCTTTTCCTTGCTCGCGATTGCGGTCGCTATCTCCGGCCAAGTGCGCGCCGATGTGAAACCCAATCCGTTGTTCGCCGATGGCGCGGTGCTTCAGCGTGGCCAGCCGGTTCCGGTCTGGGGCACGGCGCGAGATGGCGAGAAGGTGACTGTGGAAATCGATAGCCAAAAAGTCACCACTACCGCCGCTGGAGGCAAGTGGAGCGTAAGTCTGAAACCGCTCAAAGAAGGTGGCCCCTTCACGATGAAGATCACCGGCGACAATGCCGTGACCGTGAACAACCTGCTCGTCGGCGAGGTCTGGGTTTGCTCCGGTCAGTCGAACATGGAGTTTAAATTCACCGGCACCCACAACGCCAAGGAAGAAGGCCCCAAAGCGACTTTCCCGAAAATCCGGATGTTCACGGTGCAGAAGAAAGTTTCCGTCAAACCGCTGACGGAAGCCGTCGGCAGCTGGGTCGAGTGCTCCCCGCAAACGGTGAGCGGATTCTCCGCCGTCGGCTACTTTTTCGCCCGCGATCTCTACCAGAAACTCGGCGTGCCGGTCGGCATGATTCACACTTCATGGGGCGGCACTCCCGCACAGGCCTGGACGAGCTTGGAAGGATTTGGCACCGATCCGGAGCTGAAAGGTTATGTGGATGTGGCTAAGCAGAAGCTCTCAGGTTACGATGCCGAGGTCGCCGCCTACACGGGGAAAATGGAGGAGTTCAACGCCAAGAACAAGGAATGGAATGAAACCGTTGGCAAAGCCTATCAGGAAGCATTGAAGACATGGACCGAGGCCACAGCAGAGGCGAAGAAAGCCGGCCAACCGCTGCCTCCGAAACCCGCACCATCCAGCCCGCAGCCGAAGGCCCCGGGGAACCCGGACGGTGGATCGGGCCAACCGACAGGCCTCTACAACGGCATGGTGGCTCCGATCATTCCTTACGCCATCAAAGGAGCGATCTGGTATCAGGGTGAATCGAACGCCAACCAATCGAAACAATATCGCACGCTTTTCCCAGCCATGATCGCCGACTGGCGCGCTCTCTGGAAACAAGGCGATTTCCCGTTCTTCTTCGTTCAGATCGCGCCCTTCAACGGTCAGCCGCCTGAAATCCGCGAGGCACAGTTTCTCACGCTTGCGAAGTCGAAAAACACCGCCATGGCCGTGACCACCGACGTCGGAGATGCCAAGAACATTCACCCGACGCAAAAGGAACCCGTCGGTCAACGCCTGGCCCTGGCCGCCCGTGCCCTGACCTACGGCGAAAAGATCGAATACTCCGGTCCGCTCTATGACTCGATGACTGCGAAAGACGGGAAAATCGTCCTTAGCTTCAAGCACGTCGGTGGCGGATTGGTCGCGAAAGACGGCGAGCTGAAAGGCTTCATCATCGCCGGTGAGGACAAGAAATTCGTCCCTGCGCAGGCGAAAATCCAAGGTGCGACCGTTGTTGTCTCCGCCGAGGGTGTGGCCGCTCCGAAAGCCGCCCGCTATGGCTGGGCGAATGTTCCTGACGTGAACCTGTTCAACAAGGAAGACCTTCCCGCCTCGCCTTTCCGCACGGACGTGGATTGAAAACGTGCCTGCTATATGTGCTGAGTCGCCTGAGTTTGTTGTTTGCCTCGGCCACGCTTGTCATGGGGCAAGCGTCTGCGGAACGAGACACTCTTGAAGCGGGCTTCACCAACCCGCGTCCCCAGCCATCCCGCATCACCTTCACAACGTGGAAACACTGGAACGCAGAAGATCCCCTGTTGCCCTCAGGCCTGATCGGCCCCGTCACTTTGCGCTCCACCCGCCTCGTCCCGGTGCCATGAATGGAAACTCACGATTCTGTGTATGATCCGGCTGACATAAGCCGTATGGATTCGCGCAACCATGAAGCCACTACTGCTGACCCGCCGCCATTTCGTCAAATCCACAGCCTTGACCGCTGTCGCGGCCACCTTTCAACCGCTGCTGGCTGCTACCAATAGCCGCGCAATCCCGATTTCCCTCCAGCTCTACTCCGTCCGCGGCGACTGCGCCAAGGACTTCGATGGCACCCTTGCCGCGATCGCCAAACTTGGCTTTGCCGGCGTCGAGTTCGCCGGTTACCACAGTTACAACGGCAAACCGAAGGAGCTTCGAGCCCGCCTCGATAATCTCGGCCTCAAGGCCGCCGCCACCCACATCGGCACAGCCAACTTCAGAGCCGACAAACTCCAGCAAACCATCGAGTTTCATCAGGAAATCGGCTGTCGTTATCTGATCGTTCCGATGGAAGGTGATTTTACCAAGCCCGACAAGAGCAAGGCCCTCGCCGATCTGTTCAACGAGGTCGCCGCCAAGCTCAAGCCGCTCGGAATGGCCTGCGGATATCACAACCACAAGCAGGAGTTTGAAAAGGTCGGTGACTCCAACCATTGGGAGATCTTTGCCGAACGCACCACCAAGGATGTTGTCTTGCAGGTCGATTTCGGCTGGACCACCGCCGCCAAACAGGATGGTCCCGACCTCGTCAAACGCCACCCCGGCCGCATGGGCGTCGTCCACCTCAAGCCAACCGTGGTGGACAAGGAGGCTGGTAAAAAGGCCATCTTCGGCCAGGACTCCGTCGATTGGCCGTCCATCCTCAAAGCTCTGCAAGAGTTCGGCGGCACCCAGTGGCTCACCCTCGAACAGGAAGCCTACCCGGACGGCAAGACACCCATGGAGTGCACCGCCCTGTCATTCGAGGCGCTACGGAAAGCTGTCTGAAAACAATCCCTCCACGAGCAGTGGCCCGGCATCGCCGACGGTCGCTTGCTCGCCGTTATCGGCAGCATTGTTGGCAAGCAATCCGCCCTCCGAAAATGGCGAGGGATCGGCCAGCCCGCCAGATCGGATACCGAACGGGAACCATTGTTCTTCTCTTCCACCGGCGGCTTACTCGACGGTGACGCTTTTTGCGAGATTGCGAGGCTGGTCGATCTCGCAGCCGCGGAGCCTGGCGACGTGATAGGAGAAGAGTTGCAATGCCACGACCGCGGGGATGGTGGCCACCAGCGGATGGCAGCGGGGAATGGTGATGAAATCATCCATGCACTCCGCCGTTTCATGATCTCCTTCGCTGACCAAGCCGAGGATGTGTGCGCCGCGTGCCCTGCATTCCTCGATATTGCCGAGCATCTTGTCCTTGCCCGGAACATCGCAGGCAATGGCAATGACAGGTGTGCCTTTCTCTAACAACGCGATGGGTCCGTGCTTCAGCTCGGAGGCATGGAATCCCTCGGCATGGATATAGGAAATTTCCTTGAGCTTCAGCGCGCCTTCCATCGCCACGGGATACATCGGCCCGCGTCCGATGAAAAACGCGTGTTCGCACTTCGCATACGTCCCGGCGATCTCGGCAATGTGGTCGTTCTGTTGGATGACCTTGGCGACAAGAGCCGGGATCATCTCGATTTCCCGGGCCAGCCTGATGCCGTCTTCCCGCGAAAACCGGCGTCCGCGGCCGAGTTTGAGCGCCATCATCAGCAGCACCGCCACCTGGCAGGTGAATGCCTTGGTGGATGCCACCGATATCTCGGGTCCGGCATGAAGATAGACCCCGCGGCCGGTCTCGCGGGCGATCGTGGAACCCACCACGTTGCACAGACTCATCACGAAGGCACCTTTCTGGTTCGCCTCGCGCACGGCGGCCAAGGTGTCCGCCGTTTCACCGGACTGGGAAATGGCGACCACCAGATCACGGTTGCCGATGATGGGATTGCGATATCGGAACTCGGCCGCCTGTTGGACTTCCGCATGAATATCCGCCAGGTCCTCGAAGGCATACTCGCCCACAAGTCCGGCATGAAGCGAGGTGCCGCATCCGACAAGCACCACGCGGCCCAGATCCGCAAGCTCGCGCGGGGACGTGCCCATGCCGGCCAGCACCGATGAGCCGAGATTGAAATCCAGACGTCCGCGGATTGCATTGGCAAGCGCCTCCGGTTGCTCATGAATCTCCTTAAGCATGAAATGCTCGTGCCCGCATTTTTCGGCGGCTGCGGCGTCAAAACCCAACTCGGCAATCTCACGGGTGACCGGAATGTTGTGCAGATCCCTGATGTCCACCGAATCCGCGGTGACAATCGCAATGTCGTCATCATCCAGATAGATCACCCTCTGGGTGTGCGCCAGAATCGCCGCCGCATCCGACGCGATGATGGTTTCTCCATCGCCGACACCGATGACAATCGGGCTTCCCCGGCGGGCGGTGATGATTTTCTCCGGCTCCCTGGAAGAAAGCACGGCGATACCGAACGTCCCCTCCACTTGATGGAGTGCGTCACAGACCGCCTGAAAAAGATCCCCCTTGTCGCAATCCCCGATGAGATGGGCGAGCACCTCGGTATCCGTCTCGGAATAAAAATGGTGCCCCTTGCCCTCGAGACGCGCCCGCAGTGAACGGTAATTCTCAATGATGCCGTTGTGAACCAACGCCACTTCACCAGTCCGGTCGAGGTGAGGGTGGGCATTGACTTCTGTGGGCGGCCCGTGCGTCGCCCAGCGGGTGTGTGCAATACCCAGTGTGCTGCGTGAGAATAAATCAGGCGACCAATCCGTCCTCGCCCGTTCATTGAGCGATGAGACCTTTCCTGCGGATTTTGAGATGATGATGCGCTCGTCGTCGATAATGGCGAGCCCTGCGGAATCATACCCACGGTATTCGAGACGGCGCAGCCCGTTGATGAGCACCGTGGGTGCGTCCGATTTTCCAATGTATCCTACGATTCCGCACATTTGAATTTGAGCTTTGAGATTTCAGATTTTAGTTAGAATATCGTGCCGCACGATTTCGCCAGGGCGGGTCGTGGTGGCGGGCCACAGCTTGCGCCCTGGATAGATGGAAGTGTTGATCCCGGTATGGACACCATCGCCGACGATCGCGCCGAACTTGCGCCGTCCGGTATCGATCAACACACCATCCACCATGGAACGGTGGTTTTTACCGTCGTGACGCAGGTTGGATGTGGTGGTGCCGGCCCCGAAATTGACTTTCTCACCAAGCACCGAGTCTCCGACATATGAAAGATGACCGACGTTGGTTTTTGATAGAATCAGACAGTTCTTGATCTCCACCGACTGGCCGATGTGGCAATCGTTTCCGATGCTGGTGCTGCCACGGATATAACAATTCGGTCCGATCTTACAGTTGGAGCCGATCACCACGTTGCCCTCGATGAACACCCCCGGCAGGATGCGGGTGCCCGGACCAAGGTGTATCACCCCCTCGATCACGGCGGAGGAATGAACGTCCCCGTGCGCGGTGATTGATTCGGAGATGTTGGCAACGAAGCGTTCGTTGGCGCGGAGCAGGTCCCATGGATGGCGGATCAAAAACGAATGGGCGGCCACCATGGACCGGGAAAAATCCGGCTCCGCACCGCGCCATGCGAGTGCAATACCGTCGGAATCCGTTAGTGTCAGTAGAGCGGTGTCGGCAAAACACGCGGCATCCTCCGCATCCAGCCACGCATCCGGGTGGATATGGAGGGTCTCGCATGGCCCCACGCATTTCATCCTTTGGTGCTGGTGAAGCGGGATATTACCGATCGGATACTCTCCGAGCGGGCGGACAGGTGACAAACAGGGGAGGAGCATGATAAATGGATGTTAGGTAAGTCTTCAACCGATTTCCTCGCTGATGACGGCGGCGAACTTGCTGACCCATGTCCGGCATTCCTCGACATCCCGGTGCTCCACCAAGACGCGGATCTTGTTCTCCGTACCCGAGTAGCGAATCAGGTGCCGCCCGCTTTCTCCGAACTCCGCTGTCGCTTTTTTCATGAGCTTCATGAGTTTCGGCAATGAATCGAGATGCGGTTTTGAGGAAACCGTAATATTGGCGAGCTGTGAGGGATACTCGTTCATCACTGTGGAAAGCTGGGCGAGGGTGGCATTGCGGTCACGCATCATGCGCAAGACTAACAAGGCGCTGAGAATGCCGTCACCCGTGGTCGCGTGATCCGCGAAAATGAGGTGGCCTGAATTCTCACCGCCAAAGGAATGGCCGTGCTTTCTCATGCACTCGATCACGTTTCGGTCGCCAACCGCCGTGGTTTCCACCTTGATGCCGTGGTGTTTCATCGCCTCGTTGAGCCCAAGATTGCTCATCACCGTCGCCACCAAGGTGTTGTTTTTCAATCTTCCTTGTTCCTTCAATCCGATGGCACACATCGCCAGGATCCGGTCCCCGCTCACCACCTGCCCGTTGGCATCGGTGAAAATCACGCGGTCCGCATCGCCATCGAAGGAAATACCGAGATCCGCGTTGGAACGACGCACCAATTCACCGGCATTTTCCGGATAGAGAGCGCCGCAACCGCTGTTGATATTGAGACCATCCGGTTGGATACCTGTGGTAATAACCTCGGCTCCAAGTTCCTTGAAAATCAAAGGTGCGATAAAATAAGCGGCCCCGTGCCCGCAATCGACCACCACCTTCAATCCGTGCAGCGGCACATTGTCCGCCGTGTGCTTGGCGAACTCGATGTAACGGCCGCGGGCGTCGTCAATCCGGTGCGCTTTACCAATCTGGCGTGGTGGAAGCGGCGGCGATTCGGGTTCCTCGCCCAGAATGTGACGTTCGATCAATCCTTCCAGATCATCGGACAGCTTGTAGCCATCCGGGCCGAAGATTTTCATGCCGTTGTCCTCATAGGGATTATGAGACGCGGTGATCATGATGCCGGCGGCCGCACCCATCGATTTCGTCAAGTGCGCCACCGCAGGCGTGGGCAACGGGCCGACCATGAACACATCCATCCCCATCGAGACCAAGCCGCTGGTGAGTGCGGTTTCCAACATGTATCCGGAAATCCGGGTGTCTTTTCCCACCAGCACCCGGTTTCGATTAGGTCCGGATGACCGTAATACATTGGCCACAGCCTTGCCCATCCGCAACGCGACTTCTGCCGTGATCGGAAATTCATTCACGCGGCCTCGGATGCCGTCGGTTCCAAATAGTTTCATGATAGTTTTGTATGGGAGATTGGAAGTTTTGTTCGTAAAATAACGAACAGTTGCTAAAATTCAAATTGAATCACCGTCGCCATGGATCCACAGAAAATTCTGCGAACTCATGAGAACAGACTCGCTGCTTCAAACGGTGACAGCGGCACGGGAATACACAAAAAGACAAGCGGTGTATGGCCAATATTGCGCGAGTGGTCAAGCCGTAATTGACAGTCCTATTTCCCAGGGTCCCGACATTAGGGAGAGGAGTTGTTCGAGGTAGGAAGGGTCGTGGGTGGCGCGGAGTTCGCATTTTTGGGAGGCTCTTGTGTTTTTTGCCTTCAAAGGGCATGCGATTGTGGGCATTGAGTGCCATGCGGATATGACTTTGAAGAATCACTATCGGCCGGACGGAAGCGCGTATCACATCGTGGACTATAATCCGGAAACAAGCAAAATAGCGGACTACTACTATCTCGAAGCACTGTTACGCATTGGGAATACCCATCAGTAATATTCAATGAAACAATCCCTCCTTTTTACAACCTTGCTGGCGGTTACGCCACATGCACACCAACCCCGAAAAGCAATTTCCTAGCAATCCGTCTTCATGCGAAACCCTCCGAATATAAAGGCGTTGCGCATCCTATAAATAAGGATACCCATCCATGGGCGAAATAGTCCACAATGCACCACTTCGATCCAATCCCAGATCCCCGCGAAATCCGTAGAAAAAACAAACTCATGAAAAACTCCCCCATGACCTGCATCGTAGCCGCGGCGTTTGCCGTCACCATTAGCCTCTGCAATGCCAAGGAGAAATCAGAAATTCCCCAGCCAAATGCCACCGAACTGGAATGGCTGGATGCGGGCATTGGCATCTTCGTGCACTGGTCACCGAGTGTTTATCAGGGACAGGACACCGAAAAGGATGCTCTCACGACCCTGCGGGAAAAGATCAACCCTGACGAGTTCGATGCCGGGAAAATCGCAATGGCAGCCAAATCTGCCAACGCAAGCTACATGATCTTTGTGGCGAAGCATGTGGGCGGTTACTGTGGGTGGCAGACCGCGACGACCGATTATTCTATCAAGACCTCGCCATGGAAGAATGGCAAGGGCGACATGGTGGGCGATATGGCCAAGGCCTGCAAGGAACAGGGTCTGCGCTTCGGGGTCTATCTGTCACCACGTTCGGACGTGCACAAGGCCGACGTCGGCGGGCGCACCGCCACCCCGGAGCAACAAAAGGAATATAACAAAATCTACCGCAAGCAACTCACGGAAATCCTCACCAATTACGGGCCGATGTTTGAGATGTGGTTTGACGGCGGCAACGTCGTGCCGGTCAACGACCTGATCGACAAGCTGGCCCCCGACATCATCACCTTCCAGGGCGCACGCACCAAGTCTATCCGCTGGGTCGGCACCGAGCACGGCTTTGCCCCATACCCGTGCTGGAGCGCGATCGATTGGAAGGATGGCGAATCACCCAAGGAAGGTGCGGGCTCTCCCACCGGCAATGTCTGGTGCCCGGCGGAGTGTGACGTTTCCATTCTGCGCCCCAACTGGTTCTGGAAGGAAGGCAGCGACAACCGCATCCTCAGCCTCAATGATCTGGTGGAAATTTATTATATGTCCGTCGGCCGTGGCACGAATCTTCTGCTCAACATCACTCCGGATGGACATGGCGCAGTGCCGGAAGCTCAAATCCAGCGACTCAAGGAATTCGGCGATGAAATCAACGTCCTCTTTAAAGGCAGCCAGATCGGAGTGCGCCAAATCATCCCCATTCCGGCAGTCACAGTGACGGGTTTACGCCTGAAAGTTGAAAAATCCATTGGTTCGGCATCAATCCGGGATTTTTCTGCCTTCCATGTGGATAGGCCTGTGCCAAAAACCGCTTATCGGACCATGTGACTCAACTATCCCACGCCTGCCGCGGCGGCTCTCTTTGCGTGAGTCATCCGTTTGACGGGGCGAATGGATTTTTTCGGCAGCCAACGAGGCCCTTGCTTTCAGAATTAAATCAATCGTGCAGCCGGCGTGCGGCGTCGATAAAGGCCTCGACATTCTCCCATGGCACGGACGGGTCCAGGATGTGGGCGGGTGCGATCAACAGGCCGCCGTCCGCGCCAAGGATTGCGGCGGTTTCCCGTACGGCCCGCCTGACATCCTCAGGGGTGCCGTGCGGCATGACCGATTGGACGCCGATTCCGCCCCAGAATGAGAGACGGTCGCCGTATTTCTCCTTGATCCGGCGCAGGTCATTGCATTCCGGCTGGATGGGATTGAGCACTTCAATGCCGGCATCGATCAGATCGTCAATCACATCCTCGACCCGGCCGCAACAGTGCATGAAGACAATCACCTCGGGATTGACCTCCTTGGCGGCAGCCACAATCCGTTTCACGCCGGGCTGGATAAACTCCCGATAGATTTCGGCTGACATCATGCGTCCCTGCTGCGTCACCACATCATCGCCCAGGCGGATGATGTCCACACCGGCGTGCGCGAAGTGGCGGGCCTGGCTGATTCTGATCTCCGTGATGCGCCCGCAAATGGCGTGTGCGATTTCCGGCTCCAGGTAAAAATCCGTCAAAAACGTCTGCATGCCGCGCATCAACCAGGCCAATTCAAAGATGGTCTGATACATCTCGCCACAAACCGCATAACCGCGCTTCTGATAGGACTTCACCTTGGCCGGCACATCCTCGTAGCGGTAGGCCTCGCCCAGGTCCGGCCACGCATAGGCGTCGATCTGGCTGGCATCCTCCATCCGTTCCAGCGGATGATATTTGTAGTCTGGTATCTCGTAGAGCGTGGGAACCGACCCCACACCCCACTCGTCGAAACTCACGTCCGCATCAAGCTCTGGGAAATACTTGGAAAAGTCCGTTTTGAGTTTGGTAGGGCCGGGCAGGACGAAGCGGGTATCAAAATCGAAATACTCTTCGGGCGGCAGGTCGGACCCGGTTTTTTCGCGGTAGGTTTTCATCAGCAAGGGGGTGAATGCGCCCCAACTGATCTCGAAGGGAATCCGATCCGGAATGCCCGTTCTGCGTAGTGCGGTAAGTAATCGTTCCCGTGAATTCATCATCGTATGATCTTTTGTTATTTTGCAGCCCAGGCGTTTCCAAATCCGGTGATCACCGTGGACAACATTAGAATGAGAATCGCGATAAACACCCATTGCATGGTCTTGCGGCTGACGCCCTTCCATTCAAGGGCGAGGATTCCGCACAGGGTGCTGAACATGATGACAAAGGCGAGGTGGATCGACCAACTGGAAAAGTCATAATGGCCCATCTTGGTGGTGCCCATGCCATAGAAGAAAAATCCGGTATACCAGATCATGCCGGCAGCGATCGCCAGGAGATAATTGGCCCTCATCACCGCGCCACCGTTTGCCGGTATGGAGCCATTCTCATCCTTGATCGTCACATAATCGCGTAGCGATCGGTTGCGCCAGTTGAGCAGCAGGCACCACAGACAATTCACGGTGAAGCCGCCTGCCATGACCACGATGAAGACCGGCGCGTTTTTAAAGATATCAGGTGCGCCCAGGTCCATGGCCAGTTGTGCAATGGGCTTTCCCCAATTGATGCCATAGGCAAATCCCGCGCTCATGATGCCCGAGAACGTTGCCACCAGGAAGCCCTTGGCCAGAGAGAACTCCGAGATTGCGACGCTCTTCTGCGTGGCGGTCATTTCCCTTTCCTTGCGGATCCCCGCATAACCGCAAATGCCGATGCCGATGAGACAAACCGCGACGCCCGCTAACAGCATCCAGCCTGACGCGGTTGTAAGGAGGACTCCGAACTTTCGCTCCACCAGCGGCGGAATCAAGGTCCCAAAGGCCGCGCAGTATCCAAGCGCCACCGCCATCCCGAGCGACATGCCGAGATAGCGCATGGTCAAGCCAAACGTCAGACTGCCGAATCCCCACATCATGCCGAAGAGGTAGGCGAGCATCAGGTTTCCGATTGGACTCTGTTGGAGAACCGTCAGCGGATGGGTCCCGGTTATGATCGCAACCAACCACGGCGCAACCAGCCAGGCGGCGCTCCCCTGCACCAGCCAGCCGGTCTCCCAGCGCCAGTGCCGGAGCTTGCGCAATGGTACATAGAAACTTCCATGCGCCACCCCCCCGATGGCATGTAAACAAACCCCTAACAATGCATTTGCGGCCATGATGTTTAAAAGAGTTTCGACAGGTTGATCTCGTTGGTTTCAGCAGCATCCACGCTAACAGAAAGAATTTCATCATCGATCGTTTCGCACAGGCTGCCGGCCGTTCGATAGAGAGCGAGGACGTTTTCGAGGGGCGAGCCGACTTGGATCGCATGGGTGGGGCCGAGGAATAAGCCGCCCTGTGGAAACAACTCAAGCCGCCGCTGAACCTCGGTCACAACCTCCTCCGCCGTGCCGAATGCAAGGGTGCTCTGAACGCAGATGCTGCCGCAAAAACGCAGCCGGTCGGCGTAGTGATCGTGAAGATAGGCGATGTCCATTTCCGGAGTCGTCGGCTGCACCACATCCTGGACATCCAGTCCGAGTTCGATCAAGCGCGGCAGGAATGACTCCACGCAACCGCACATGTGCATCATCGTGCGGGCGCCGTAACTGTGGGCCATGTCGAAGTATTGCTTGAATTTCCCGGCGAAATGCCGTTCGAAAATATCCTTGCTGATCATTGCGCCCCGCTGGTTTCCGAGATCCTCGCCGATGTGGGTGAAATCGATCAATCCACCCGCCGCCTCCAGCACGCGGCGATGCATCTCATGATAGAAATCAAAGCGCGCCTGCATGATCTCGATGAAAACCTCGTTGTCCTCGAGCAGGTCCATGAGCACCTCCTCCATGCCCCGGGAGCGGGCGATGCTGTTGATGAAATCCATGTCGCCGGCGGTGCCAAAACAAATCGCAACATCCTGATCGCGGAGCTTTTCACACTGCGCCCGGATGGTCGAGTAGTCAAACCAGTCGGCGCTTGGAAAATGCGAACGGTCCAGTTGGTCGAGCGTCTCGATGCCCGCATAGGGCAGGTAGCAGGCCTCCAGATAACTGCCGCCCTGGAACTCGGCGCGCTTGTAGCGTTCTCCGAAATAGCCCTCGATGCTACCATCGGGAAACGTCCGCAGTTCGGGACCGACATACACCGGATCCACATAGCGGAAATCATCGCCGACAACCCGTAGCAGTTGCTCCATGTTAGTCAGGCCGAAATGGTCCATCAACATCCGGTTGACTTCCGGCGTGGCCTCATGCTTGACGGGAATCCGGTCATAGCCTGTCCGGTTGAATGCCGATAGCACCCTCTCTCTTGATGTCATTTGTGTCATAATTTTTAGTGTCGTTATTTCATTTGGTAGGGGTTCGTTCGTCGATCTGAAAATCAGGAAGGCCGCCGTCGGATAGAGCAGTGAGCCGGTAGGAATGGGGTTGCCTGTGGAGGGTCGCGTGTAGATGGCGTTGCCTTGCCAGTTGGTCCACACGCCGAGCACTGGCGGGTTGTTCTTGTCAAGGATGCGGGCACTGGCGCATTAATTCTTCATTACAGGATCGGCGTCCCGAAAGTCAGGGAAGCCTTGGATACGTGGAATGATGCTTCCCGGGGTTTGAAGAATGAAGAGGACGCTGCGGCTGCGAGGGTCATGGAACCAGTTGGTTTCACAAAGTGGTTCGCGGCGCTCCTTGCCTGGCGCGACAAAGCCAATGTTCACGTGGTATTCTGCCAAGCGGTCGGCAGGCGCCTCAAGGATCAGTCGCGATTTGGGATTGATGGCGAGCTTCTGCGTGCCGACGTAGCCCCCCACCGTGTTTTGAGTGAGATTGAACCAGAGCATCTGGCCAGGTTTGAAGTTCGCAGCATCCGCGTCGATAACCTGCATTTTCACTGGTGCCACCTGGTTTGCGGGGTCACTGCACACGATGAGATAGAAATCCCGAATTGATGCGGCGATCCCGGCCGTGGGTGCGCCTGCCGGGACCGCAGCAGCGGCACTCGTGGCGGTGGTAGTGGTGGGCGGCACCGTGGACAGCAACGCAAGACTAACCGCTTCCGGACTGATTTTATAAATGGGGGAAAATCCCATGCGGGTGAGCTCGACTTCCTGGGTCGTCCTGCCATCAAACAGATGCAGGGTCTTTAGAGCGCTTTCAGGTGCCGCGATAAAAAGGATGCGACAGGTGCGGGTGGATTTTTGCGCCGCCGTGGCGGCAAGGCTGAGGATCAAAAGTAAAAGGGCGGCACGCATGGCAAGGTCAGGAGTTTTCAAAGTTGAATCAAGACGGCATCATATTTCAGAGCTGTTCAACCAGCGGAATGAGACGATTTCATATCGTCGGCCGAAGATGAGGTTGGCGGCGGACTTGGGCTGGGTGGTGATGTCAGGAGCGTCCGCGGGATCCACGAAGTCGCGGGTGCGCTGGACGACGGCTTCACAGGTTGCGCGAGCCGTGATTTTACCGGATTTGTCACGGGCATCCCCGTAAGCCCGGATGGTGAAGGTGTCATCGCGGGCCGAAAGAATCGGGGCGATGGGGCGGAGCACATCGGCCTGGCGTGTCCAACCCGGAAGACCGTAAGCACTGTAGCCCTCAGCCGCTGCGGTAAAATTATATCCATCGCTCGCGGCAAAGGGCAGATTGGCTAGGTCGACTTTGGTGGATCCGGCCTGAATCACTGAATAGGGGTTGGTCGAACTGTCATTGGCCAAGGTATTGAGGGCAGCCTGAATGGTTCCGGCAAGGGCCAAATTTCCGGATGACAACTGCCGGTTGACGAACTCTGACAGCGAGAGGAACGGCCCGCGAGCCCGGACCTGATTGACGATTTCCTCGGCGAAGCGGTCGAGAACCGGGCCGGTGAGCTTGCGGTATCCGGCAAACTCCGCACAGGCGGAAAACTGGCCGGAAGTGCCGATCGATTTGGCCTCGACATCGCCCGCAACAGAGAAGTGGCTGTTGGCGTAGTCTTGCGCGCCAGACAAGGTGTGGCCTGTGGGGGTGACGTAAGGAATCTTCTGATTGCGGGCGTGGCCTAACAGGGCTCGCCAGGCTTTGACCGAGGTGGAATTGACGTTGAACATGCCTTCCACCTCGATGCGGGAAGCGATGGTTTTCCAAGCACCCGGCTTGCTTGCGTATTGGGTAAAAAGACCGACGGCTCCCGCCGGGGTCTGCGCGGCGGCGGCATCCGCCTTGAGGGGCAGGTAAGCGCGGTTGGGGAGCGCGTCGGTGCCGGATACGAAATCGGTGAATGTTTTCTGGGAAGTCTCCGTAACCGCAGGCAAACCGAGATTGGCTGATTTCGGAGCGATGGAGGAAACGAACCAGTCATCAAAAAGGATGTGATTCGCGCAATAGAAGTCGTCATACTGGAGCTCCTTGCCGGCTTGTGGACCGGGAGGGGGATAGTTGAATACCGTATTGGCCGGAATGAGGGGGGTGGCATCGCTATTGCCGATGATGTTGAAGCAAAAGGGAGGAATGGGATTATCGGAACGCAGGTTCCAGTTCTGGAGCTCGGCAAGCGACTGGATGGGCTGGGTCGGGAGTTCGTCAATGATACAGCGGGAGAGCCCGTCGGAGCTCTGGAAGCCGCTGACAATGAAACCGTGGTTGTCGGCATCGGCGTTGGGAAGGAGGCTGTCGAAGGGGGCAACGGCCCTGAAGCTGTAATCAAAGGGTGAGTTGACAGGATGGGCGGTGCCGGGATACTGGAGTTGTGGTTGCCAATCCTTCGAAGTCCGCGCCCCGCCCATGGTGGTGATGTTGACGAACGGACTGGATTGGACAAAGCCTTTGGCGGGGAAGAAGGTTTGGCTCGCGGTTCGCGCGCCGAAAACCGTGGTCATGAACGGTCGCGGCGAGATTACCGAGTCTGAGAGGGTGGCGGGTGTAAGGGCAGTATTGTCTGGTAGTTTAAACACTGCTCTCGCGACGTCAGGGTAAACTTGATAGCGATACGCCAGCATTTTACCAAAATCATTATCAACCTCATCCATGATGATTCCAGTGCCTTGCCATGGAGCGCCAAAGAATCCCCCGCCCCCGTCATTGAAAAAGGCGTCGAACCGGGCTTCGGGTTTCACGTTGGTGCTGCCTGGAAGCGCGGTAAACTGGGTCCCGTCGTCTTTTCTGATGGGGACATAGAAGCCGCCATTCAAGCGCGCGCCCTTTTTGAGAACGATACTACCGCTGGATGGAACCGGAGCCGCATCGGGACTGAAAATGAGAGTTTCTCCAGGCTTGATGGTATATGTTGAACTAATATTGAAATCCATGCCAGTCCGTCCAGTCAGCGAGGCAGAGGAATAGGTGTTAGCAGGCGGGAAAGAGCTGTTGTTGCATTTCAAAACGCTGTTATATAGCGTGTTTTGGACCGCGCCGACTTGGAAGCGGAATGCTTCCGGTGTGCAATAGAGGAGGCTGAACTTGAATCCGTTTGCGGAATTGATCGACACGTTGTAGGGATTCCACAGGGTGATGATCGGTGTAATCAGCAGCTGAGGTGTATAGAGGGAAGTCACTGGATCTAGAGTGGCGTAGTGGGAAAAAACCCACTGCATACGGGCAATGAGGGGGACGATGCGGGTTCTATGCAGGTAGTTGAACACGTTGGTAGCACTCCTATCACCGAAATTGCAGGCAAATCGGGGTATGGTGGTGCCGCCGGAATTCATTCGCTTGTAGAGGGTGGCCCAGTCCTTGAGGTTTTCCCAACTGGTCACCGCTCCATGATGCTCGGTTGGCCAGTCGCCGGTAGTACTGCGGTATGCCGACCAAGGATAAAACAGGGATGTGCTGGGGCGGTAGTCACCACTGCTCACGGGAATATTGAAGGCGATGTCCTGATCGGGTTTCAGGCGGAAAAACGGCTGGTTGGACTTGGGTTCCTGATCCCAATTTTCCGTGAGCAGGGAGAGATCCTTGCGCCAGCCGCCGGTGGCCGTGTTGGTGAGCAGTCCCACCGACGTTGCCGAGAGATCGTGGAAAAACTCACACGATGTTTTGTTAGCGGGGTCGGTGGCGATTAGATCGGCCTGGTGCAGGGTGATTGCCTTATTGGCGGGTGTGGTATCGGTCAACAAAGGGTCCAAGCGAAAAACCGACGGATCGACAACCGTGTGTGACTTGACCTGCGGTGCCCAGCCCGCAACCGTATCATTGGTGGGTTTGTATGGCTTTGGGATACGGGCCTTTTGATTCTCTCCGCTGACCCACCAGGCGAAACTCCCGGTTTCTTTTCCTGAGGAAAGTGGTGAAGGAGCAAGATTCACTAGCAGCTTGGCG
>CAIVKO010000008.1 GCA_903906515.1 Akkermansiaceae bacterium | reverse complement strand
TGAACAAGACGGATCCTCCTCAGAGCCTGTCTTAAAAATGGATAGAGGGACCGACCTCCGGGCGGTCCCTGCCTGCTGCAATATCCAGACCGCCGCTACATTGCATTTCCTTAGCATCGACGGTCGCAGACCGCCGCTACAGGCTACGGATGAAGCGGGTGAAGAATTCCGCGCCTTGGTGGAGTTCTGCTAGATTAATGAATTCGTCCGCGGTGTGGGCTTGATCGATCGAGCCGGGGCCGATGCAGATGCTTGGGACGCCGCCGTGCGAAAGGTGCGCGGCATCGGAAAACCATGGTGCGCCAGCCAGCGACGCGCCTTGGGCCAGCAGCCGCTGGATCATCGGATGCTCCGTCGGAGTTTCCATGGGCGGGTTTTCATGCGGGTTGACGATTTCCACCGGGAGGTCGTGAAACGCGAGGGTGTCCCTGAGCAGGTTGAGCGCGCCACCGGCTGCGACGAGGGACGGGGTAAGGCGGATATCGATTTCCGCCTCCGCCAGATCGGGCACGATGTTAGGTCGTGATCCGCCGCGGATCACGCCAACGTTCATGGTCGAGTGGCCGAGCACCGTGTGGGTGAAAGCGGCGAGTTCCGCGCCGAGGTGGCAGTCGAGCCGGTCAAGCGCACGGGTGAGCTTGAGGATGGCATTTTCACCGCGGTCAGGTTGTGAGCTGTGGGCGGCTTTGCCGGTGGCGCGCAGGGTGGCCCACAACGAGCCTTTCGTCACATGGACGACATCCATTGAGGTCGGTTCCCCGACGAGCGCGAAGGTGTAGTCCTCACCGTGGGTTTTCACAAATTCCTTGGACCCCCACTGGCCGGATTCCTCACCCATGAACGCGACGAAATCCACGGCAACTGGGAGATCCGCCAGGCGGTCGCGGTTTTCATGGAGCGCCCAGAGCATGGCGGCCATCGGGCCCTTGGTGTCGCAGGCTCCACGCCCCCACAGTTTGCCATCGCGGATATCCGCGGCAAATGGATCGATGGTCATGCCGCCGACGCCCACGGTATCGAGGTGCGGTCCTAACAAAATTCTAGGTCTACCATCCAGAGGCGCGAAGCGAGCGATAAGATTCGGCCTGCCGGTGCGGACTTCTTCGAGTTGGACTTCCGCGCCGATGGATTCGAGCCAACCGCTGAGGAAGACCGCCAACGTTTCCTCACCGGTGTGCGGGGTGCCTGGGGCGTTGTCCGGATTCACCGAGGGAATGCGGACCAGTTGTTGGAGCAGCGTGACGACGTCTTGACTCATGGAGTGGGTGGTTTTTCCGCTTTTTTCGCGATGCCGGCCTGGATTTGCGCGATCAGTTCCTGGTCCGACTGAACGAGCCGGTCGAGCGGAACTTCGACGGCCTTTTGATTGATAAAAAGGCGGACTTTCTGATCGCGGATGACGGTGGGTTTGGCAGGCGGCGGGGGCATGACCGGTTGCGCCGCTCCTTGCGGGGTTACCGCGACGAGATCCTCGAAGGCAATCAACTTGCCGGTCAGGGTTTTGCCATCGGTGCTGCTCCAGATTCTGGATTCCGAAAGTGTGATGTGGGTCGTGTAGCGGGCGGTGGCGGGTTTGCCTTGTTCTCTCGGGATCACATTTACGCCTGAGTTAGTGCCGCCGTCACCGATCGAACGAGGCTTGAATTTTCCAGGGGTGCCTGGGACCACCATTTGAGCGGAAGAGACACAGATCAAAGCCATGCCGATGAAGATAGTGGCGAGTGGGCCTTTCATGGGAATATCCATACACGTTCTATCCGGTGAATACAAACGTATCCTTCCAGATAGGTGAAATCCGTGATTATGGATCGAGCCGGATCACCTCGACGCTGATGATATTGGGATTTCCGCTCTTGATACCTGCAAGCACGTCCGCTGAAGGTTCTTCCATGAGCTGAATGCGGCAACTTGCGGCCGCCGCTCCGTCGAAGATGATATTTTGGACTTCCTCGACGTTGATGCCGCGCGCACGAATTTGATCCAGCACGAAGGCCAGCACCCCGACCCGGTCATAGTGCCGGACAATCAGTTGGCATTTGGCAGGCGTGCGTTTTGCGAGATTGACGCAATTTGGGACCTCGCCGGTTTTTACAAATGCCGACACCACGCGGAACGCTTCTTCGGCGATCGCGTCCTGAGCTTGCTCCGTGGATGCCCCGATGTGGTGGGTGCCGCAGAGATTGGGGGCATCGAGAATCGGATCGGAAAAATCAGCGGTTCCTCCGGCGGGCTCGGGATCAAATACATCAAGTCCGGCACGGATTTTACCTTTGTTGAGTGCCGCGAGGAGCGCGGGCTGATCGACAATTTCACCCCGAGCCGTGTTGATCAGGATAGCGTTGGGTTTCATCAATGCGAGCCGCTCGGCATTGACCAACTTGCGCGTCTCCGGCTTGAGCGCGGTGTGCAGCGAAATGATGTCAGCGCGGCGGAAAACGTCATCCATATCGGTGCAGCACTCGACTCCCATTGCTTCGGCCTTTTCCGGTGTGAGCGAGCGCGACCAGGCGATGACATTCAAGCCGAAGGCTCGGGCGCGTGAAATCACCTCGCCGCCAATGGCACCAACTCCGATCACGCCAAGTGTCTTGCCGAAGAGGCCGTCAGCTTTCGAGTATTCCTTTTTGTTCCATTTGTGGGCGCGGAGGTCGGCGGTATTTTCCGCGATCCGCCGGTCCACTCCGAGCAGCAGGGCGAAAACGAGCTCTGCCACGGCGATGGAGTTTTTTCCAGGGCAGTTGGCGACGAAGATGCCCAACTCACTGGCGGTTTTGACATCGATCGTATTGACCCCCGCGCCTGCCCGCAGGACGAGCGTCAATTGGTCGGCGGCTTTGAGGGCTTCTGCGGTGACCTTCTTGCTGCGGACGATGAGCACTTTATGCCCGGTGATGAGCTTGTGGAGATCCTCGGCCGCTACCGATGGTTCGTAAGTCACAAAGCAACCCAGTTGTTTGAAGCGTTCGAGATGGGCCTCGGGGTATTTGTCAGCGATGAGGATGTTCATATTTTTACCGGTAAATGGTGTTTTGGCGTGGCCATCGAGCCATCTGATAGCCTTTGCGGAGCAGCGTCTCATGGTGCCATCAAAATCGCAAGCAAGGATCTTGGGGCCGTTTCCCAGGGCGGCTATACTAGGGAAATAAAGGAGATTTTTAACCACTGATTTCACTGATTACTCTGATTTTTCAGAACAGAATTTTGAATCTTTGCCGGAAATTCGGCGGGATAACGCCAGCTCTCGGATTTTTGGCACATTTTATCTCAAATCAATCTGTGAAATCAGTGTAATCAGTGGTTCCTCTTCCTGATTCAAAATTAAATCTCCGTAATGTAGTGGCCCTGTGCCTTTTCAGGCTTGAATTTTTGGGATGGGCTCTGGACGTGGAGGCTTGCGGCGGTTACACGGGGGCATGTCCGTCCGCACCCGCTTCGCGCCATCTCCCACCGGCTACCTTCATGTCGGCGGGGCCCGCACCGCCCTTTTCAACTGGCTTTTCGCCCGCAATCTCGGCGGGACGTTCATTCTGCGGGTGGAAGATACCGATGAAGCACGCAACACGGACGAGGCAAAGCAGGCGATTTTCGACGGCATGGCCTGGCTCGGACTCGATTGGGACGAGGGCCCCGGAAAAGGCGGGGACTACGGCCCGTATTTCCAGAGCGAGCGGAAATCGATCTATGACACCTGGTTTCAGAAACTCGTCGATGCCGGGCGGGTTTACGAGGACGGCGGTGCCTGGCGCTTCCGTTTCGAGCGCAAGCCGGTGACGATGAACGATCTCGTCTGCGGCGAGGTGACCATCGATTACCGTGATGAGTCGAACACGCCGGACATGGTGGTGAAGCGCTCGGATGGTTCCTATGTTTTCCACTTCGTCAATGTGGTGGACGATCTGGAAATGAAAATCACCCACGTCATCCGCGGCGAGGATCACTTGATGAACACGCCGAAGCACCTCCAGTTGATCGAGGCCTTCGGTGGCACGGCCCCGCAATACGCGCACATTCCGCTGATCCTCAATCCGGACGGCTCCAAGATGTCCAAGCGCGATGCCGGCGCCGCGGTGGGCGATTATCCGCGCCAGGGTTTTCTGCCGGGCGCGGTGGTGAATTTCATCGCGCTGTTAGGATGGTCGTCCAAGACCGACGAGGAAATCTTCACGATGGATCAGTTGGTCGCACGGTTCTCGCTGGAAAACGTCAACCGCGCGCCCGCCCGCTTTGATTTCGAAAAATGCAAGTGGGTGAATCAGCAGCATCTCATTCCGATGACTGTGGAGGATTTTGTGGCTGCTGCGAAACCATTCGTCGAGGCAACGGGGCTGCCGGTTCCGGAAAACTTCGGTGCGGTGGCCGCTGCGGTGAAAGACAAGGTCAGGCTGCTGGAAGAAGTGCCCGCAGCCGTGGATTTCCTGCTGTGCGATGCATTCACCTACGATCCGGAAACCGTGGAAAAAGTCCGTGGAAACGCCTCCGCGAAAGAGCTTCTGGCCAGCCTAGCTGCGGCTTTCAACGCGATCCCCGAGTGGTCTGCGGATGCCGCGAAATCCACGCTCGGTGACGTGGCCAAGTCTGCCGGAGCCAAGCCCGGGCAGTTGATGTTCCCGCTGCGCGTCGCTCTATCAGGTCGCGCCCACGGTCCCGATCTCGGCGATATTCTCAACCTGCTCGGAAAGGAACGTTGCACGGCCCGAGTGATGAAATTCGTGGTAATACTTCAGCCCTGTAGCGGCGGTCTATGACCGTCGCTGGATTCATTCGCGCCGACGGACATAGTCCGCCGCTACAATTCAACCCATTCGCCTCATGAAACCCGTTTACACCCTCAAGGATCTTGCTTCGCGGGACATACTCGATGCCGGCGCGGACAAACCCGCGCGCCTCGCGGTGCTCGGCTGGCCCATCGCCCACTCGGCCTCGCCGGGCATGCACCAACCGGCGTTGGATCTTTATGGAATCGACGCACGCTACATCCGTCTGGAGGTGGAACCCGGCCAAATTCTCGCTGCGTTTTCGCGGATGCGCGATCTGGGATTCATCGGCTGCAACGTGACGGTGCCACACAAGCTCGACGCTCTTGCCAACTGCACCGATGTCCACCCGGATGCGCGGGAAATCGGCGCGGTCAACACGGTGTGCTTCGATGCGAAAGCCATCCGTGGTTTCAATACGGACGGTCCGGGATTTGAGCGGGCCATCGAACAGGATTTCGGGGCGAAACTTTGCAATCTCAAGGTCGCCATCGTCGGAGCGGGCGGTGGAGCGGGTCAGGCGATCGCCACCCAGTGTGTGCTCTCGGGAGTGGCCAAGCTCGTGCTGGTGAACCGCACAGTGGAGAAGCTGATACCGCTGGCCACGCGTCTGCGCCTGTTGAATCCGGCGGTCGAGATCGTTTCGTTGTCGTTCGAGGATGTGGGCCTCGCTGCGCAATGCCTCTCATGCGGCCTCATCGTGAATACCTCTTCCGTCGGCTTGAAACCCGGTGATCCGTCCATTCTAACAGCCGACTGCCTGAAATCGGATCATTGGGTTTATGACACCATCTACAAGCCCGCGGTGACGCCGCTCCTCGCGCTGGCCCAGGCCAAGGGCTGCCGCACCGCCAACGGTCTCTCCATGCTGCTGCACCAGGGAGTGCTGGCATTCCAACATTGGTTTCCACAAACCGATCCGCTGGCCGCAATGCGCGCGAGTTTTGAACCTAAAATCCGCAGTTGAAACTGCGGATTTTAGGCGGTTAAAAGTTATTCACTGTCGTCCCACAGGCTGGGCATGACGAGCCCTGAGCCTTGAATCTACAAGGCCTCAAGGGCGTTTCAATGGAATGGCGATTGCGACTTTTTGCGACTCAGTTGATATATCCGTGTAAATTCGCGGCGATGCTGT
>CAIVKO010000007.1 GCA_903906515.1 Akkermansiaceae bacterium | reverse complement strand
ACGGTTTCTTCGCTCCGACGAGCTTTGAATGGGCCCATTCTCGCGAAGAAACCACGTGGGCATCCCGGCCTCTACTAACTCTCCAGAAAACATAACTCGCAACATTCCCACTAAATCACCCACCAGATTTCACGAAGAAGCGTATTGGTTATCTTTTGCATCGGGGACGGTGAGAGTCAACCGAGTGCGACTACCCGGTGAGGAATCACCTGCAACTGGGGCGAATACAAGCCCGCCAGGATTCATTTCGTGGTAAGGAGGGTCAGATACGTCCAGACGGTCTTCGGGGAGATCTGGCAAATCTCCGTAAGAGGCTATAGCAAGGTCAATCTCTCTCGGTTGGCCAAGCCCGACGCAAACACCATCAGGTGATTCTTTCTCTGTAAGGTAGGTTCGTTTTGATTCATCTATGCCGTTCTGGATATAACCTTTATACTTTTTATTCGTATCATCACTCGGAATTTCCTCTTTAATGGTATAAACGATATCTTCCTTGCTGTATGGCTTGGAAACGCCGGGGACATCGACGTATTCGAGGTAGATGGTGGTTTCTCGTCCGGTTTTTTGCAGATCAGTCCACTTTATATCTTTATTCGGCGGTATGAACTGACCGCCTTCGCCGATGTTATTGCCGGATGATCGAACATCACCATTTACAGTCCACAGACGGATGCCTCTTTTCGTAATTTTGTAGGGAATTGTCGCACTGATGTCTCCGGCGCCTTTCGGACTGTTTTCAAGCCTAGGAATGCTCTCGGGGTATACGAATTTCACCATAGCCCTGTCCGGGGTGTAGGGGGCTTCGAGTTTGACCTTCATGGGGACAAGTTTGAGATTTTCAACATTTGAAGTGGCACCAGAAATCACCAAGCCTAGTCCGTCGAGGCAATCCATGACGCCATCGTTGTCCACATCACCAAGGTTTTCCAGCAGAATTTTCCCGAGGACAAAGGGATATTTATTAAATTCCGTCTGATCATCACGCAAGGAGTCCGGATCATCAACTGCCACAACACCTTCGTATAGTGGTTTCTGATTGTTATCGGAATCAACATCCATATCCGCGCGGGTGATGCCGTAGCGGATACTCGCGTAACCCGTGTCTTCGCCGACAGTGTAGGTTGCGTCAAAACCCGCGTCTTGGAGGGTGTTGGTGGGATCCAAACCCTCGACCCAGAAAGTGGTGGAGGAGTTTGAGGATTTTATAGGTAGAATGTAGGGGGTTGTTTTCAAGTAATCCGTCCAGAGTTTGACGCTGCCACCTTTTTTTTCAACTGTGAGTTCTCCGGGTTTGTCTCCCACAGGTGTTGCGCTGACCGTGAACTCAACGAGTATCGGCTCCTTATGTACTTCTTTTGCATCTTTTCCACCCCAGAGGCCTTTGTTTTCTTTTGTGGGGCCCGGATCTAATTTGTCCCATTCCCAATTAGAGTCAAAATCGTCATCATTAACAACGACGTTTTCGCCCGTGATGGTAACGCTGGGTTTGGGCTCGAGGTTGTCGCCTGACGCAATTATTTCGGCAATGCATAGAAAGCTTTGGAGAACGACGAGGTGTGAAATATAGGACTGACGTTTCATGAATGGAGAAGGGAAATATGGCAAAAAAGAAGAGAGGAAGGGCAGCGGGATCAGAGTTCAGAGGTGGGTTTCGCGGGTGAGGGCGGCTTGGGCGGCGTGGCGGAATTTGGTGGTGCCGGTGGAGAGGGATTCGAGGTAAGGACGGTCGGCGGGGTCGGCATAGAAGCCGAGGGCGGCGATGGAGGAGAGACGAACGCTGGGGTCGGTGGATTCCTGAGTGGCCAAAGTGCGGATGGCGGGCAGATGAGTGGAAATCCGGCGGATGCCAGCGGCATGAATGGCTGAGATGCGAAGGGTGCGGCCGATGCTGGGGTCCGTGCCGGGGATGGCGGAGGTGATGAAGGGTTCGAGCGATTGCCAAGCGGCAGCGGTGGTTTCCGTAGGCAAGCGCGAGGAAGCATCTACCAAAGCCATGATGGCGGTGCCGGAGGAACTGTCGGAAGCGCGTGCGGGATCGACAATGGTGGCGGCGATGGCTTGGAGGGCTGCAGCGGCTTTTTGGGTATCCGCTTCGCCGGGGCTGATATCGGCTCCTGCGGGAGCTATCCATTGGGCGAGGTGCTGGATGGCGTAGTCGCGCGCGATTTCCTGCGTGGCAGGGTCTTGGATCAAGGCGGCCATGCGCGGAGTATAGGTCGCGGGGGCGGAGGCATTTTTGCGCATTTGCTCCATGATTCCGTTCATGACAACCCACCAGTCGTTCTCGGTGCCGCTTCGCGGGGTGCGGGAGAGTAGGTCGAAGAGGTAGTTGGTTTCGGCCTCGGTAAGGCGTTCGTCAATGGAGTCGGTGAGATTGATACGTTCTTCCCGGGATAGGGAGTCGTCGGCAAGAGGAGCCCAGCGGGCGAGGAGGTTCTTGCTATGAACGGGCGCAGTATCGCGGTGTGCTGCGCGGATGATGGGTGGCGTAGGCGAGGAGGGCTTGTCCGCAGAACCGGGACGCAGCAGGGCGACGCTGATCGCACAGGCAACCAGAGCGACGGCCGAGGCGGTAAGAATTTTCGTTTTCACGGGAGTAGGAGATCGGGTGGAGAAGAGGCTACGGGCAGGATGCCCGTGCCACAGTTATCGGCGACCGATGAGGGTGCCATTGGCGTCGTAGATGTCGATGTAGTGGCAGAAGCCGCCTGTCAGGGTGGCATCGTAGAGGAATTTCAAAATAAGGATTCCTTCTTTGAGATCGGCGGCGGTAAAGGTTTTAATCGAACTGCCGTCAATGAAGGTCACGCCGCTGCGAAAAATGCTCACCTTGATATAGCCGCCGGGCGGCAGGTTAGGCACTACAACGGTGGCATAGACGACGTAGTAACCGGGAAAATCTTTGGAAACGAAAGATGGGCAGACATCGTTTTGCAGGACATCGGTGAAGGTGACCGAGTGGATGCGAGCGATATCGACAATGGGGCCAGCTGCCGATAGTCGGGCGGTGACTCCAAGAGGTCCTCCGGATTGCGGATAGAGTCCAAAGCGGAATTTCCCGCCGGAGAGGGTTTCGCGGGCACCGAGGCGTAAGCCGTCGCCGGATTCGTAGGTAAGCGCAGGGTCGGCGGTTTGATTACTGAGATCCAGAAAGCGCATGGTGTTTTGCAAGGTCGTGACGTTTTGGGGCATCACGGCGTGGCGGGCGCGAACAGTGAGAGTGTTGGTGGTGCCGCTACTGTGGACGGCCGTGACAGTGTAGTCGCGCTTACGTAGGAAGCGGTGAACAGTGGCGGCAGTACCACTGACGGTGAAGCTGACGGGAGTGACTGAACTGTCCTTGCCAAGACTTGCAGCGTCTTCGAAGTCGTAGCGGGCTGAGAGCATCGGGCTGGAGGCGGCGGGGTCGCCAGTGGTACGGATGGCTTCAAGCTGATCGAAGCCGAGCGCTTGGCGGTCGATGCGCACATCATCAATGAGACCTCCGAATGAAACCGGCGTGCTGTTGTAGGTGTGTCCGCTGTTCATCGTGCCGATGAAGAGGTCCGATGCGAGGTTGCGAATGGTTTGGCCGGAATGGCTTGGGTTGGCGACAAGGTTACCATCGACATAGATTTTGACGCGCTCAGTGGCTGGAAGTTCGCCATTAAAGATGACAGCGATGAACTGCCAGGCATCAGTAACGACGTAGCCGGTATCGTAGCGAATGGACTGACTGACGCCATCGTCCAGATCGAGGATCAGGTTACCGGTTTCCGAGCGGAATAGGGAATAGGCGGTCTGGTTGTTGGCACCCACGCGTTTGGAAAGAAGCGCGCGCGGGTTGGCATCGAGGCTGGCGGTGTCCGGCTTGGCCCAGAAAGAAAGGGTAAGCCTGGCGGTTTGATCCAAGGAACTGGAGTCGGCCACGCGGATGGCATTGTTGCCGTTGCCATTGATCCGCAAGGACTTTGAGCCCCGGGCGGCGTCGGCATCCGTGGAAACTGTACCCAAGACACTGCCTTGAAGCCCGCTGGAATTGATGGTGATCGTGGCTTGGCCGCTGCCGTCCGCCGGCCATGCGCCAAGCCGTAGAGCATCGCCTGCCCGCACGGGCATGCTGCCGCCGTCCATGATGTTGGTGGCGCTCCAGAAGACTTCCCCTGTGTGGCTGGTGCCGCCAGGGAAAGAGACCTGATAGGCCGTGTCTTGGGTTTCATCGAGTGGGATGTTGGCGAACCAGTGGGAGTCGTCCGCGCCGCGTATGGTGGGCTGGCCGTTGACTTTTACATCCGCAGCAACGATGGATTTTCCTTCGAGGAAGAAAGGCGAGGTCTTGCTGGTGGTGCCGTGGGCGGTGACCAAATCTCGCTGTGAAAGCCATGCGGCCACCCAATCGACCATACCGTCGGCATCGAGGTCCGGTCCATTCGGACGGAGCAGTTCGAAGGACATAAGCTTCAGCGTGCGGCGGGCGATGAGGTTGTCGATGTAAAGCTCCAGCGTGTGGGTGCCGGCAGTAAGATGAGGGGTAATGATGCGCAGCAGCGCCTCATGGTTGGTTCCAAAGGCAAGCGAGTGGGTGCCGAGAAACTTCCCATCCACGGTGACTTTGATGTCCATGGATTCGGGACCATAGATCTTGCCTAGCAGCTTGGTGTCAGCATGGAGAATCCAGGTTCCTGCGGTGGGGGTCTCGAAACTCCAAGCAATGCGGCCGCGGAACAGATCGGCCACAAGGCCGCCATCTTTGAGAGTCCAGTTCGCGCTGGCGGAGGTGAAAGAATTCACTGGAATAGAGCTGACTAACTCCTCTTGCGGTGGGCCGGCCACAAGCGGATCGGTGCCGTAGGTGCGCACTTCGTCCAGATCGGACACACCGTCGCCATCGGTATCGGCGTTGGCAGGATTGGTGCCTAGTAGGTATTCCTCGCGATTTGTAAGGCCATCACCATCAAAATCTCCACGCTCTCCTTCGCGGGCAAGGTCGGTGTATCCGTTGTCTTGCGGGTTGAGGCCATATTGCAACTCGAAGGCATCAGGCAGGTAATCGTCATCCAAATCATCAGCGGTGGGTGCGTAGGATTCGACTTGGGCGAGATCCAGTGGAGTTCTGGCCTGACCGGGTTTGGCCCAAGCCATGCTGACGTGGACGTTGCCGATGTGGCCGGTGGATTGGATGGTTTCGAGGTAGTATTTTGATCCTTGAGTGAGGTGGATTTCCTTCGACATTTGAGATCCGAAGTTGTCCCAGAGGTTGGTGCTGATGCTGGCAACGCCGTGGCCTGTGCCGATTTCGGGGTTAAGTTCCGCGATTTTGCGCTT
>CAIVKO010000006.1 GCA_903906515.1 Akkermansiaceae bacterium | reverse complement strand
AGGGACCGTTCTCCAAACAGTCCGTTCGCATGAGTTGAGAATGATCCAGCGAGTGATTGATCTGCAGATCCACACATTCTCCATGCATTCGCATTCCATGCTCGCGGACCGCCCGGAGGTCGGGTCCCTGCCTATGTGCGGATGCATTCACCTCCCCATGCTCTGGACCGCCCGGAGGTCGGGTCCCTGCCATCGTTTGCTTTCCATACTCGACCGCCCGGAGGGTCCCTGCCTTCGACAATATTCGGACAGGGTCTGAGCTCACACCGTGAACGGCGCGCGCCGTGGTCGGGAGCAGAGCGCATCGGCGTCGGGGGCATCGATGAAGCGCTCGGTGGCCGGATTTAATTTCAGCTTGCGGTTGAGTTTCCAGCTGATGGCCGCAGCGTGGCAGGCGACCTCGGTGTGGCGGACGACGGTCGAGTTGCATGCGGTGCTGCTCCGGGATTTCACGCAGTCGATAAAATTGCGGACGTGCTTGGATGGATCGATGCCCGGCATTTCGGACGGTATTTTGCCACCGAGTATCGAGGGCTCACTCACGGCGATCTTGCCATAGTCGCCAGCCTCGACCCAGCCTGCATCGCCCTCGAAGCGGACCGGGCACGAACCGAGTCCGAGCCAGCCGCCTTCCTTATGAAATCCGGCGAGACGCATCACCAGTTTTACCCCGTTGGCATAGCGGGCACAAAGATTGCCATCCTGTGGCCAATACTCCACCGGGGTGGTGTTGTCCGCATCCATTACCCACTGGCAGAGGTTGACCGTGTGTGACGCCCAGTCTAGCAGCCCCCAACCCGAGGAAAGTCCGTCGTAGTAACGCCATCTTCCTCCCACATATTGCTTGTTATAAGGACGGAGCGGAGCCGGTCCGAGCCAGCGGTTCCAGTCGATGACATTGGCGTCGGGTTCGGGTTCGCCGGGGAGGTCGGGCTGTATGGGTTGGGGTAGCCAGATCCCGGCGTTGAGCGTGTGCAATTTGCCGAGCTTGCCGGAGCGGGCGATGTCCACGGCCGCTTGGAAATTGTCCACATTGCGCCGCTGCATACCGCCCTGATAGATCCGTTTGTGTTTGAGGACCTCGGCGTCGAGTTCCTGGCACTCGGAAATCGTCATGGTGCAGGGTTTCTCGCAGTAAACATCCTTGCCCGCGCGTGCCGAAAGGATGGAGGCCGTGGCGTGCCATCGCTCGCTCGTGGCGATGATCACCGCATCGATGTCCGGGCGGTCGAGTAATTCCCGCATGTCCCCATAGGCCTTGCACTCCTCGTTGCCGTAATGGCGGTTGACCGTCTTGCGGATGATTTCGCGCCGCGACTCCTGGACATCCGCGATCGCCACGAACCTCACATCGGCTTGTGACAGGAACGGTTTCAGCACTTCCCGGCCGCGAGGACCCAGACCGATGCCTCCGACTGTGATTCGTTCGCCCGGGGCGGATTTTCCCACGTTTTCCGGTGTGCTGCCGCGAACGATCGCCGACATTCCGGTGAAACATGCCGCGTGCTTGATGAAGGTTCTTCGGTTAGAGATCATGGGGTGTCTTCTGGTTTGGATGGAGGCGACTTCAGTTTCGGATCAGGAGACTTCAGTTCTTTCAGAAAGAGGTTTCTGAATTGCACCTTCATGGGAGGTCCGGGATGCATTTGCAGTGCGATGATGCCTTCCCTGGCTGCGGTGCCCGCATCATGATCGGTGATCTTGCACATGAGGGTGCCGTTGAGTGTGACGGTGATCTCTGGGCCTTGGCAGACGACGCGGTAGTGATTCCAGTCTTCCTTCTTGAAATGTGTGAGCAGCTCCGCCGGATCAGCGAGGGGAGTGACATCGCGCTTGCCTTCGGGTGTGATGTTCACCTGCTGGCCGCGTCCTGCCACCAACCCGAGCTTGTGATGGTAAACGAAGCCGACCAGTGATCCGTCGCCCATCATGTCCGCCTGATATCCGAAGGTGTCGAAATCCGGTCTTTTTTCCGAGCGTAGCTGAATCCCGGAGTTGCCAGCGGCGCTCAGTTTGAAATCGCACTCCAGTTCGAAGTCCGCGGGCTTGCCGCCGGTCCACACCAGATAGTTGCATTTCTTGCACGGCCGTTCCTTGGTGCTTTCCGCGGTTAATGCTCCATCTTCAACTTTCCACCAACCAGGCGCACCCACCCAACCGCTCAGGTCCTTGCCATTGAAGATGGAAACACCCTTGTTTTCCGTATCTCCAGACGCCGGCCCAGCTAACAGGAGGCCGGACGTCATCAGGAGGAACGGGACTGCAAACTTCCGGAATCTGGGGTGGCCGAATTGTATGCAATTACGATAAAATGGCATTTACAGGCTACGGTGCCCGTATGATTTTTCTTTCTCAGAACAGGATTAAAATGGCAGGTGCCGACCTCCGGGGCGGTCCGGCAAATGGAAGGAGAACGCGGACGATCATGAACATACTTGATAATCGACTTATGGATGATCTCCTGCTTTTCCTTCTCGCGGACCGCTCGGAATGTAAGGTCCGCGCGCATGAGGTGAGAATGCTTCGGCGAATGCCTATGCTCCGGCGAGCTTATCATTCTCCACGTATTTACGTCCCATGCGCGGGACCGCCCGGAATGCCTTGGCCGCTAGGCAAGTCGAGTCCCTGCCTCCTCCTGTCGATATAGTCACCCTGAAATTGGCATTGATCCCCGGTCGCGGAGAGGACAGAGTGGCGGCGGAAATCAGCCATGCGGCCATGATTTTCCGATGATTTTACAACCATACTCGAAACTTTATTCATGGAACCCATTCAAGTCGGTCTATTTGGAATTGGCACGGTCGGCAACGGCACCTTCCAGGTGTTGGCGCGCAATCAGGAGGAAATCCGCCGGCGTGCCGGTCGCGGCATCGAGATCACGATGGTCGCAGACCTGGACGTTGAACGGGCCAAGGCTCTCGTCGGTGACCGCGCGAAAGTGGTTTCAGACGCACGGGAGATCATCGCAAATCCAGACATCGATATTGTGGTGGAATTGATCGGCGGATACGGCATCGCCCGTGCGCTTGTCATGGAGGCTATCGCCGCCGGGAAACACGTGGTCACCGCGAACAAGGCCCTGCTGGCGGTCCATGGCGGGGAAATTTTTGCCGCAGCCCGTGACAAGGGAGTCATGGTTGCTTTCGAGGCTGCGGTGGCGGGTGGCATCCCAATCATCAAGGCGCTGCGCGAGGGACTCACCGCCAACCGCATCGAGTGGATCGCCGGTATCATCAACGGCACCACCAATTTCATCCTCTCCGAAATGCGAGACAAGGGACTCGACTTCGCCGAAGCCCTGCAAGACGCGCAGCGGCTCGGCTATGCCGAGGCGGATCCGACCTTCGACATCGAAGGCGTGGATGCTGCGCACAAAGCGACCCTGATGAGTGCCATCGCCTTCGGAATCCCCGTGCAGTTTGACAAAGCCCACGTCGAGGGCATCACCGGCCTGCAAGCCGTGGACATCCGTTATGCGGAACAACTCGGTTATCGGATCAAATTGTTAGGAATTACGCGCCGCCGCGCTGCGGGTATCGAACTCCGGGTGCACCCGACGTTGGTTCCGGCCAAACGCCTGATCGCAAACGTTGAGGGCGCGATGAATGCCGTGATGGTGCAGGCCGATGCCGTGGGCACCACGCTCTATTATGGCAAGGGAGCCGGCAGCGAACCGACCGCCTCCGCGGTGATCGCCGATCTGGTGGATATCACCCGTTTGCAAACGGCCGATCCCAGCAGCCGGGTCCCGCATCTCGCATTCCAGCCTGACGAGTTGCACGCCACCGCCGTCCTGCCGATCAGCGAAGTGATCACCGCGTTTTACTTACGCCTGCAGGTGGCCGACGAGAAGGGCGTGTTGGCCAATATCACGAGAATTCTAGCCGACTGCGATATTTCGATCGACGCCGTATTGCAACGCGAATCCGCCGAAGGTGAATGCCAGACCGACTTGATCATTCTAACGCACGAGACTGCCGAAGGCTCGATGCGCGGTGCGCTCGCCTCGATGCAGGCGCTGCCCACCGTGCTCGCGCCGATCGTCAGCATCCGCAAGGAAGAACTGGCGTGAGCGCCTGTATTAAAAATGGCAGGGACCGGCCTCCGGGCGGTCCGGCGAATGGAATGAGAACGCCGGCGAACATGGAAATGCTTGAGAATCTTCCCATGGCTGATCGTTCATAGCTCATTCCTGCGGACTGCCCGGAGGTCGGTCCCTGCCTTTGCCAATATTCAGACAGGCTCTGAGGAAAAAGCCGTTCAACCCGATATAGCAGCTTTGATTTCACGCAGCAAATCCGCGTGGGAAGTGACCGCTTTGAATTGTGGAAACTTGTCGATCACATTTTGCGGAGCGTGAATCAGAAACCCCGCGTCCGCCTCGGCGAGCATGGTGGTGTCGTTGTAGGAATCCCCCGCGCTGATGACGAAATAATTCATCCGTTTGAAAGCCGACACCGCTTCGCGCTTTTGTTCGCGGATGCGCAGTTGGTAGTTCACAACGCGATCGTCCTCTACCACCAGACGGTGGCATAGTAGCGCGGGCCAATTGAGTTTGCTGATCAATGGTGTGGCGAACTGTTCGAAGGTGTCGGAAAGAATGACCACCGGCACGATCGAGCGCAGTTCATCGAGAAACTCCTTGGCCCCCGGCAGTGGATCCAACTCGCCGATGACGTCCTGAATGTCCGAGAGGGTCAATCCGTGCCGGTTGATGCAATCCAGCCGACCGCGCATGAGGATATCGTAATCCGGTTCATCCCGGGTGGTCCGGCGCAGTTCGGGGATACCGGACTTTTCAGCGACAGCAATCCAGATTTCGGGTGTCAGCACCCCTTCCATGTCCAATGTTACGATCGTTTGTTTCACGTGGCCCGAATCTTTCAGAGCCCGTTGTAGCGATCAATCATGAAACGCGACGCAGCTGCAGGAATTTCATGCATGCCCGGCGGATGAAGCTCATGATTCCTAAAAAAAGCCGCCCGGATTTGAGTCCGGGCGGCTTGGGAATGATTCTAAATCAAGGGTGTTGATCAGAAGTTGTAACGGAGGCCGAGTTCGATGAGGAAATCGTCTTCCATTTCGAGAGTGCCGGAGTTGGCTCCGTCGGTGAAGTTGGCATCGGAGTAATAGATCCAACGTGCGCCACCATACACTTCAAATGCAGGAGTCACATTGTAGGAGAGGCCTGCGAAGAGCTGGCCGGTGAAGACCCAGTCGTCATCGGCGAAGGTTCCGGCGCCTGGTCCTCCGGCAATATAGGCGCTGAAATCCACACGGGCCACACCAAGACCGCCACCGAAGTAGGCGTTCAGGTTGCCAGTGAGGGCACGCTCAAACTTGATGTTCATTGTGAGCGGCATGATGTCGAGGTCATAACCAGCGGGAGCGAAATGAGCACCGACTGCATTCAGGTAGGTTTCAACTTCATTCAGAGAGAAACTGCCATTATTTATAAGGTTACCTGGATACTGAACACCAGTGCGGGGGCCGGTGTAGTCTTCGCTCTTCTGGGTGTAGCCGACTTCACCGAAGAGTGCGATGTTCCAACCGCCGATGCTCCAGCACGTGTCTGTGCCGATGTGCAGGTTGTACATGGGTTCTTCGAATTCGGTCAGATAACCGACGGATCCACCTGCGAACCATGTGAAAAGACATGGAGCGGGTGCGGGGGCGATCACCTGTTTGGATGTGGTTCCGCCGAATGCTGGGATGGCCAAGGCCATAGTTGCGATTAGGATGTGTTTCATAGCGGGGGTATTTTTTGCCATAGAGTCAAGGTTTGTCAAGAATTTGTTCGATTTTCTTGATTAGATAACAGTTTGCCTTAGTGCCAGTAGGGGATTCTCGTACAATTCACGCCGTGGGGTCCTGATTTTCGAGGCGGTAGCCGATTCCCGGTTCGTTGACGATTCTGACTCCCCGGGTGCCGAGTTTTTTGCGCAGGTGGTTGATATGGACGCGCAGTCCCTCGGCGGGGTCGCTGTTCTGGCTAGGCCAGACCTGATGGGTGATCTGGTTTTGAGTCACCACGCGTCCGGCGTGTTCGGTGAGGATCTTGAGCAGTGAGAACTCGGTGGGCGTGAGTTTCAGCAATTCTTCTTCGAGTCGGGCTTCATGGTGGAGTAGATCGAGTTTCAGAGGCCCGGTGACGATTTCAGGGGACTGCCTGGGAGCGCGTCGACGTTGAATGACCTCAAGGCGTGCCAGCAGCTCGGCGGACCCGAAAGGTTTGGTGACGTAATCGTCCGCTCCGTTTTCGAGCGCCTCGACTTTGATGGCTTCCTGGTTGCGGACGCTCAGGATCAGCACCGGAACGTCACTCCACTCACGGAGGCGTTTCAAGGTTTCGATGCCGCCCATGCCTGGCAGACCGAGGTCTAGCAAAACGACATCCGGGCGATGGAATGCGGCTTCCTGCAACCCGCGTTGGCCTTCATCGGCATCGCAGACCTCATAGCCGCGCGATTCCAACACCATGCGCAGGAGTCGGCGCATTTGCTGTTCGTCATCGATGATGAGGGCTTTGCTCATAAGATGGGGTCAATTGGCTTTGCGGTATTGGACGGGGAGAGTGAGTGTGAACTCCGCTCCGCCATCGGGGTGGTTGCGGGCGGTGATATCGCCTTTCATGGCGCGCATCAAGCCACGCGAAATCGCGAGGCCCAAACCTGTGCCGCCGACGGGTGTTCCGGGAGCGCGGAAGAATTTTTCGAACACGCGTTCTTCCAATCCGCGAGGCAGACCGGGGCCATGATCGCGGACGCGGAGTTCGAGTTCGCGGGCACCGAGGGCGGCGTGGATACCGATATGGGTGCCCGCCGGCGCGTGGAGGGTGGCGTTGTGCAGAACATTGGCGAGCGACTGTGCGAGCAAACGACTGTCGAGTTTGAGAAGTGGAAGGTTTTCCGCTCCGGTGATATCGACCGTGTGCTGCGACAGTTCTCGTTTGAGTGGTGTCATGGCGGTATCCAGGGCGTCGCCAATCTCGCACCAATCGGGGGCCGGCTTGACCGCATCTGATTCGACGCGGGTGATTTCAAGAAGGTTTTCCACGATGCGTTGGAGTCTGCGGGTGGCGGTGTCGATTTCCACCGCGTAGGGGTTGCCGGCATCCATGCCATCCAGAGCGGTGCGGATGATGGTGATGGGGGTTTTCAGTTCGTGGGAGATGCTGTCTAACAATGTTCGGTGCAGGCGTTCGGCCTCGGCGGCCATTTCTGCGCGGTGTTTTTCGGAGAGCAGGTTTTCCCTTTCCAGATGGTGTTTTTCGAGGGTTGCTTCGCGTTCGCGCAGTCTTGTGGTGAGATGTCCCATGCTCAGCGCCACGACGAAGAACAATCCGAACATCACCACATCCGCGGGTTTTTCGATGTGGAAGGTGAATTGCGGCGGGATGAACAGGAAGTTCCACACCAGGGCGCAGATCACCGCGATTGCCAGCACCGGGCCGCGGTCCCAGTGGGTGCCCGCGATGACCACGGCGAGGAGAAACACCAACGCCGCGAACATGTGGCCGGTGTAGGGAAGGAGCCCCCAACAGGCCGAGGCGAGAACAAACAACAATGCAGCGCCCAGCCCCAACTGTGCTTCCACAGACATTGACGCCGGTGTTTGGCGGGTGGTGGAAGAAGGAGGTGGCATATTCATGATGGTTCAGATTTCGATTTGCTGACCCAGTTCGATCACCCGGCCCACGGGGATTTGGAAATAGGTGGCGGGTTGTTGTGCGAGTTTGCTGGCGCTGGAGAAAACGTGCTCGCGCCAGCGGGCCATGCCGGGTCGTTTGGAGGGAATGATGATTTCACGACCGAGAAAGAATGTGGCCTTTTCCGCCTCAACCGCAAGACCGTGTGAGGCGCACTGGCGCAATAGTCGCGAAACGTTCGGTTTCTGCATGAATCCGAAACGGCCTGTTAGGCGCCAGAATCCACCGCCGAGGTCCTCCACTTCCAGTCGCCGGCTCGGAGGAATCCATGGTTCCTCCGCCGTGATCAGAGTCATGAAAACCACACGTTCGTGAATGGCCTGATAGTGTTTCAGGCTGTGGAGCAGCGCGACGGGTGCGCGTCCGGTCATGCTGGTCATGAAGACCGCGGTTCCCGGCACCTTGACGATTTTCCTGCGGCCGAGGCTTTCGATGAGCATTTCCTGGGTGAGGGCGCTTTTCTCCAGTGACTCGCGCACCAGGCGGCGGCCTGTCGCCCACGTCGTCATCAGGGTGAAAATCACCGCGCCCACGGCAAGGGGGAACCAACCGCCATCGAGGAACTTGATCAGGTTGGCGCTGAGGAATGCCGACTCGATCAGGCCGAAGAGCAGGCATAGAGGCAGGACTCCGATCAGCGGCCAGCGCCAGAGATGCCTTGCGACGAAGTAGAACAGCACCGTGGTGATGAGCATCGTCATGGTGACTGCCACGCCGTAAGCTGCGGCGAGGTTGGAGGAGGTGCGGAAGGCGAGAACCAGCGCCACGCAGGCGATCATGAGCACCCAGTTGATGAACGGAATGTAGATCTGGCCGCGGGTGTGCTCCGAGGTATGGCGGATCGCCAGGCGCGGAAGATATCCCAATTGCACCGCACTGAGGGTCAGCGAGTAGGTGCCGGTGATGAGCGCTTGGGACGCGATCACGGTGGCTGCGGTGGCTAGAATGACGAGGGGCAGGGTGGCCCAGCCGGGGGCCATTTGGAAAAACGGGGCGTGAGCCAGTTCCGGGTGACGCATCAGTAGGGCGCCTTGTCCGAGGTAATTGAGAGCCAATGCCGGAAACACGAGTTGAAACCAGGCCCGGCGGATCGGGCGTGGTCCGAAATGCCCCATGTCGGCATACAGTGCTTCACCACCCGTCACAGCGAGGAACACGCTGCCGAGGATGACAAATGCAGCGTGACCACCCGTGGTTAGAAAATGCCAGCCATGCCATGGATTGAAAGCGGCGAGGATTTCCGGACCGCGTGCCAGTTGCGCGGCACCCAGCGCGCCGAGCGTGATGAACCATATCCCCGTGATCGGTCCGAAAAACCGCCCAACCCGTGCGGTTCCCAGAAATTGTACGGAAAACAGGGTAACCAGAATCACAATGGTGATGCCCACGATGAGCCATTGCATGCGGTGCTCCCAGGCTTGTAAATCAGTGGCTTCTGTGGGCACCGCCCCGAGCAGACCGCCGTCCTTCAGACCCTCCACCGCGCTGAGCACCGAGATGGCGGGGGTGATGATGCCGTCGCCAAACAACAGGGCGGCCCCGAACAATCCCAGAAGCACCATTCCCATCCGTTTTTTGACAATGGCATCCATGCCGTGCGTGGCGAGCGCCATCAGGGACAACACGCCGCCCTCGCCTTTGTTGTCCGCCCGCAGGATGAAAACGAGGTATTTCACACTGATGAGCGCGATCAGCGACCATAGGACGAGTGAAACGATACCTAGCAGGTTTTCCGGAGTTGCGGCGATATGGTGCGGACTATGCGGGCTGAAACATTCCTTCAGCGTGTAGATCGGACTCGTGCCGATATCACCGAATACTACACCCAGAGCTCCGATAACAAGCGTGGTGGTGGAGAGCCTGTGCAGGCCGTGGCGATCTTTTGAGACTGTCATTCCGTAGGAATTCAATCACAGCAGCTGTATCTCTGCCAGTGAAGCACCCGGCAAAAGGTGTTAAGAAAGTGTGAAGGCGGGGGGTGGCCCAGGGACTCGACCTCCGGGCGGTCCTGCGAGTGAGATGAGAATGATAACCGAATTTTTATCCCATGGCAGATGCATCGGCATTTTATTTTCCTTCCATTAACTGGACCGCCCGGAGGTCGAGTCCCTGCCTATCGCTCTGTTGTGCCGGGAAACAGTGATTGATCGATTCTGATGATCACGTATGGTCGGAACCACAATCCGATGTTTCCTCAAAGATCCGATATCCACAAATCCTTGAAATTCGGCGCTCGACCCGCGCTCGGGGGAGCGATGTCGCTGGTGTGGATGTTATTGGCGTTTGCCGGATGCGACGGAAAAAAATCCGCTGAAATGCCGCCGTCCCCTATGCAAGCTGCGTCGGTGGCATGGGCAACCAAGGATTGGCCGGTGACCCGGGGTGGCGTGGGATTGACCGGACGGGTGCATGACCGGGTTCTCCGGCGTCCGGAGGTTGAGTGGTCGTTTTCGGTGAAGGGCGCGGTGTGCTCGGAAGCGACGGTGGGGCAGGGTGTGATTGTTTTCGGTGATGATGAGGGGGTGATTCATGCCTTGGAAATCCAAACCCGCAAAGAACGCTGGCGGGTGGAAACCAAGGATGCGGTGGAGGCAACTCCGGCGATATCCTCGGGACGGGTGTTCGCGGGGTCCAATGACGGAAGTTTCAGAGCGCTGGATCTAACGAGTGGAAACGTGCTGTGGCAGATCAAGGGTGGAGAAAAATTTCCCACAGGGGCCGTGGTGGTTCGTGGTGTGGACGGAGACCAGGTTCTGGTGAATGGATATGACGGCGTTTCACGTTGTCTTCGCGCGGCAGATGGTTCGCAGGTCTGGGCGCTTGAGACCGGGGACTATATCAACGGTTCGCCCGCACTTTTGGACAATGGTATGGTGGTTTTCGGCGGTTGTGATTCCGTGATCCGCGGGGTTTCGCTCAAGGACGGCTCTACGATGCACCAACAGAAGACCGATGCGCAGGTGATCCGCTCTGTTGCGGGATGGAAGAACACGGTTTATGCGGTCAACTATGCAAACCAACTCGTCGCGACGGATCTCACGGGTGATAAGCCGCTCTGGGTTTTTGAAAACGATGGCAACCAATTTCTGACGAGTCCGGCGGTCGATGAGGAGAATGTCTATGCCGGATCCCGTGACAAGCATCTTCACGCGGTGGATCGAGTGACCGGAAAACCGCTGTGGAAGTTCCAAACCGGCGGTCGGGTGGAGAGCGCGCCGTTGGTGTTTGATGACGCGGTGGTGTTCGGATCGGGCGATGGTCGCTTGTATGCGGTGGACAAGAAGGACGGCCATGAAATCTGGAGGCTCGATCTCGGCGAGGGCCTGTCGAACGCTCCGGCATTCGCGTCTGGCAGGATCGTGATCGGGGGAGGGCAGGGGACTTTGTTTGTGATTCGCGAGGGAGGTTCGCCATGAGTGCCGGGTTGAAAATTATTTTTCTAACACCCGGAACCGGCGGTTGGTTTTGCGGTGCCTGCATGAGGGACAACGTCCTGGCAAAATCCTTGCAGGCCGCGGGTCATGAGGTGTCGCTGCTGCCGATGTATCTGCCGCTGCATCTCGACGAGGATGTGCTCGATGGTTCTGCCGGAACACCGGTATTTTTCGGCGGGATCAATCTTTATCTCCAACAGAAATCGCCGTTTTTTCGCCACACTCCGGCATGGGTCGACCGCTTGCTGGATCATCCGCGCCTGTTGCGCTCGGTCGCCCGGCGCAGCCACATGACATCCGCGCGTGATCTCGGAGAAATGACAATGGCGATGTTGCGCTTTGATGAAAGCACCATGGCGAAGGAGATGGATAAACTCTGCAAATGGCTGGAGCATGAAGAACCGGACGTCATCTGCCTTTCCACTGCCCTGCAGGCCGGAATGATTGGCACCTTGAAGCGCCGCACGGGTGCCAAGATCATCTGTTGTTTTCAGGGCGAGGATTCGTTTCTCGATGGACTGCAGGAGCCTTGGCGCAGTGCGTGTTGGCGGGAACTCGCACTCCGCGTGAGCGAAGCCGATGCCTTGGTCTCGCCGAGTCTGTTTTATGCGGATCTTATGAGGCAACGGCTGGGACACCTCGATGCCGAAGAAATGCTCGTGAACCAAGAGGAGGAAAGGCTGCGGGCAGAATGCCCGCGCCACGGTGGCCCGGGCATTCT
>CAIVKO010000005.1 GCA_903906515.1 Akkermansiaceae bacterium | reverse complement strand
GGCATTGAGAATGGTCATAGAGCCCATTTTTGAAAATCGCTTCGCCGAGCACATCAAACACGCTAAAGCCAGTGAACTGAGTGGGGTCGACGGATGGATCCGCATGAGACTACGATCCATCCTAAGAAAGCGGCGCGGTCTGGAAGGCCGTGGCCGTGGAATCGATCACCAACGCTGGCCCAACCGCTACTTCAAGAAGCTTGGGCTCTTTTGCCTGCTGGACGCCCAAGAAGCTGAAATCGCGAGCCTCCGTAATGGAGTAAACTGCTGACTGGAGAGCCGGATGCGGGAGATCCGCAAGTCCGGTTCGGAGGGGGGAGCGGGGTAAAGCCCCGTTCCTACCTCTATCGCAAACACTCCGATTCAACGAACTCTGCAGGCGATTTCTCCTGTGCCAGAACGCGCAGCACATGAGAAATTTCCTCGTCGCCGCAGCAGGGAGGTGGTACTAGGGAGTCATGAACCGCAGACATTTCCTCGCCATTTCCTCAGCCGCTGCAACCTGCGCTTCAAGGTCGGGCGCACAATCCACACCGGAGAACGATTCACCGATCATTTCATTCGGGCTGATGACCGACGTGCAATATGCCGATGTCGAGCCTCAAGGAGAACGGCATTACCGTGCGTCCATTCCCAAGCTCAAGGCGGCGGTTGCAGACCTGGCCGGGCAAAACCTGCCATTCTCCCTGCATCTCGGGGATGTGATCGACCGCGACTTCTCCTCGTTCGCGACGATTCTGCCGTTGTTCACGCCCTTGGGACACCCGGTGTGTCATTTGTTAGGAAATCACGACTTCTCCGTGAAGGATGAAATGAAAAGCCGGGTGACCGCCACGTTGGGCATGCCGCAGGATTATTATGCGTTCCGACATTCGGGGGTGTGCTTCATCATGATGGATACCAACGATGTATCCACCTATAAGTATCCCCAAGGCAGCAAAGAGGATCTCGCGGCAAAGGCGGAAGTGGCCAAATTGACGGCGGCAAAGGCCGCCAAGGCGCAACCCTGGAATGGCGCGGTCTCTGCGACTCAGCTAGAGTGGCTGGAAAAACAACTCGCCGCCGCGGACCTGGCCAAGGAACCGGTGATCGTCTGCGGCCACCACCCGCTCCTGCCCGCCGACGGACATCAGGTTTGGAACGACGGCGAACTATCAGAAATTCTGGGCCGACACCCGTGCGTGCGCGCCTACTTCTGCGGACACGTCCACACTGGTGCGGAAGTGGTGGTGAAAGGCGTGCCGTTCATCACCTTCAAATCCATCCTCCAACAACCGGATGTCACTGCCTATTCCGTGGTCCGCCTGTTCAAGGACCGCCTCGTCGTCGAAGGCCGTGGACGCGAGAAATCCAGGGAAATCGCGTTCAGCCGCGCATGATTGTCGTTCTCATATCAAGGTGATTTATAACCATTCAGGGGCGGAAGAATCGGACAGAATCATCGTGAAGAGAGAAATAATTGCCGAAAAATCAATGATCCTGAATAAATAATAACGGTTGCGTCACTGAGTATCTCACGCCGCTGGCGACAAGTGGGCGGGCCACGGCGGGCCAGCCCTACCTTCTCTCCGCGAAACCCTCCGCGTTCTCCGCGCCTTGTCGTTTCGATACATCTATCATTCCATGCCTCCGCCGCCCTCGAATGTGGGCGGGTGGTTTCCCGGGAGCTCAAGTTCACGTAGCTATATTGTTAGATATGTGGATCGTCGACGGGTGAGAACCGATTTGCGGCCTCCCTGAAGTTGCGGGCGGCTGTACCATCGCTGAGGTTGTGGGAATCTCTCACCTCGCGATGGCCACGAGCACGGCTTTCTGGGCGTGGAGGCGGTTTTCGGCTTGCTGGAAGATCGTGTTGGCGTGGAGTTCTAGAACCTCCTCGCTGATCTCCTTGCCGCGGTAGGCGGGCAGGCAGTGGAGGACGATGTGGCCGGGTGCGGCGGCAGCCAGAAGTCCGGCGTTCACTTGGAATCCGGCGAATTCCAGTTCCTTGTCCTTCTGATCCTCCTGGCCCATCGATAGCCAGACGTCGGTGTTGATCACATCGGCGTTTTTGGCGGCGGTGGCCGGGTCGGTGGTGACAGTGACGTTCGGCGCGTTAAGTTCAGTTAGAAACTCCGCGGGTGGTTGGCAGGTCACTGGCGAGGCGATGGCGAGTTCGAAGCCGAGGCGTTTGGCTGCCCACATCCACGAGCGGGTCATGTTCGAGAATCCATCGCCGATGAATGCGATCTTTTTCCCTTCCCAGCCACCCAGTTTTTCATTAATGGTTAGAAGATCGGCCAGGATCTGGCACGGATGCTCGTCGTCGGTGAGCGCGTTGATGGTGGGAATGCCGGAGTATTCCGAGAAATCGACCACATCCTGCTGGGCGAAAGTGCGGATGATCGTGCCGTGGACCATGCGGCCGAGCACGCGGGCGGTGTCCTTGATCGGTTCGCCGCGGCCGAGTTGGATGTCGTTTTTCGAAAGGAACATCGGGAACCCGCCAAGCTCCCGGATGCCGACTTCAAAAGAAACCCGCGTCCGGGTGGACGACTTGGTGAAGATGAGCGCCCAGGTCTGGCCATCCAGCGGTTTGCCGTCGCGTCCGCGCTGGCGCTTGAGGTGGGCGGCGGATTCCAGCAGGGATACGATTTCCTTCGCGCTGAGTTGTTCGATGGAGAGGAGGTGGTTCATGGTGTGAAGAGATGCTTGTAGTCGGAGATTGTGAGGTGCTTTGTAGCGGCGGTCTATGACCGTCGGTGATGTAGAAACGATTTACGGATAGGTTTAAGAAATTTTTGACAGAATCATTTTTTGAAGAGGGCTGGATTGGAAAACGCACTATTCGTTTCGGATTTCGAGCTTTGGATTAAGTGCTTAGGATTTCATGCTTCCATTCTCACGACGGTCGCAGACCGCCGCTACAAGCTCGTCAAGAGCTTCCTTTACGATTTCCAGCGCTTCGTCGATTTCTTCTCCGGTGACGTTGAGCGGCGGTAGAAGGCGGAAGGTGGTGGGGCCTGCGGGCGGGGCGAGCAGGCCTCGTTCCATCAGTTTGGTGACCACGACGAGGGCAGGGGTTTTACCCTCCGGGGCCGGAATAAGGTCGGGGTTCAGGCGAATGCCTAACAATAATCCGCCGCCACGGACTTCCTCGATGACGGGAAGTTTCCATGAACGGATGGTTTCGCGGATGCGGACTTCCATCAGCAGTGCGTGGGTAGCGAGGTCTTGTTCGCGGATTTCCTGAAGCACGGCGAGCGATGCGGCACAAACGAGCGGGTTGCCGCCATAGGTGGATCCATGGGAGCCGGGACCCATCAGCGAGGAAAGCGCGGTGCCATCGTCATCGATGGCGCGGTCACTGAGCCAGAACGCGCCGATCGGCACGCCGCCGCCCATGCCCTTGGCCCATGAGATCGCGTCGGGTTTGATTTCCGGGGCGATCATGCGCCAGGCCATGGCATCCCCGCAGCGGCCGAAGCCGGTTTGCACTTCGTCAAACATCAGGAGCAAGTCGTGTTTCCTGCAGACTGCGGCCACGGCACGCAGGAATTCGGGCGTCGCTGTATTGACGCCGCCTTCACCTTGGATGGGTTCTAACAAAATGGCAGCGGTCTCCGGGCGGATGTCGGCTTCGAGTGCCGCGATGTCGTTATAGGGCAGGTGGCGGAAGCCGGGCAGGAGCGGGTCGAAGCCTTCTTGGATTTTCGCTTGGCCGGTGGCGGACATCGATCCGAGCGTGCGGCCGTGGAAGGAAAGAGTGAATGTGATGACCTCGAAACGCGGAGAGCCATCGGCCTGTGGGCGTTTGTGGCCGAAGCGGCGGGCGGACTTGATGATGCCGTCGTTGGCCTCGGCACCGGAATTGGAGAAAAACACCTTGCCGTTCATGCGGACGTGGTGGGTATTGATTTCCTCCGCGAGTTCCGCCTGTTGGGGGATCTGGTAGAGATTCGAGCAATGCAGGAGTTTTCCCGCCTGTTTGCGGATGGCCTCAACCAGGCGTGGGTGGCAGTGGCCCAGCGAGCAGACGGCGATGCCGGTGCAGAAATCGAGGTAGCTTTTGCCTGTTTCGTCCCACAGGCGGCAGCCTTCACCCCGCACTGGGACAAGCGGAAAACGCCCGTAAGTGGGAAGAACGTGCTGCTGGAATTGGTCGGCGGTGGTCATGGGAAGGGGAGGAGCGTAGCCCCAATTCCCGAATTGGCAAAGCTGGAATTACGGGCCTCAAACCCACGCGAATCCCGCATGAGTCGTTTGAATGCTCGCACAGCTGAAGGACCGATGGTCCGAGATCAATGGAAAATCCGACGAATCTTCCACTCACTGTTTGCTTGCTTGTCAGGTTGCCGATGGACAAAGTGTCTCTGTGAGGAGGATTTTAACCGGCGTTTACGCAGTAATCATGGCCCTGGTGCCAGCGGGACCGCTGCATGCCGAGGGTCCGCCTGTGGAAAAATCCCCTCACGCCAAGGTGGTCATCATCCCCATTCGCGCGGAAATCGCCAATCCGGAACTCTACATCCTGCGCCGTGGAGTCAAGGCGGCGATGGATCAAAAAGTCGATACCATCGTACTCGACATGGAAACCCCTGGTGGGCGGCTTGATGTCACTTTCGAGATGCTCAAGGTCCTCGAAAAATTTCCGGGCAAGACCGTGACCTATGTCAACCGCGAGGCGATTTCCGCAGGAGCACTGATTTCCGCAGGCACGGATGAAATCTATTTCGCGCCCGGAGGAGTGATTGGGGCGGCAGCACCTGTTGACGGCAGCGGGGCCGATATCCAGGACACCATGCGCAAGAAGGTGGTCAGTTATCTCAAAGCCCGGGTGCGTTCGGTTTCGGAAGGAAAGGGATACCGATCGGATGTGATTTCCGCGATGATTGATTCGGATTTCGAATTCAAGATCGGCGACGAGGTGATCAAGCCCAAGGGGCCCCTACTGACACTGACAGCGCAAGAGGCCATGAAGAAATACGGGGATCCCGCGCAACCGTTGTTAGGCGCTGGCATTTCGGATAACCTCGAAGCCCTGTTGGACAAGCTCCACGGTCATGGAAACTACACCGTCACCCGCCTGGAAATCACCTGGTCCGAGCGGCTGGCACAATACATCATCATGATCACCCCGATCTTGATGGGCCTCGGGATGTTGTGTCTTTTCATTGAATTCAAAACCCCCGGCTTCGGGATCTTCGGTGTCTCGGGAATCGTGCTGATCGGCATCGTGTTTTTTGGACAATCCATGGCGGGCTTGTCCGGGCATGAACCGGCGTTGATTTTCTTGTTAGGGTTGGCGTTGCTGGCGGTGGAGGTGTTTTTCTTCCCCGGTACCATGGCACCGGCACTGGTGGGAGTGGCGCTGATGTTCGGTTCTTTGGTGTGGGCGATGCTCGATTTGTGGCCTGGCGAACCGGTTGCCCTGTCCGGTGACGCGCTGCTGCGCCCGCTGGCCAATGTGATGGCCGGTGTGCTTCTCGCCGTGGTGGCTTTTCTGGCGATCCTCAGGTTTCTTCCCAAAGGAGGTCCGTGGGGAGGAATGGTGCTGGAAGCCTCCGTGGGCGGCGAGCCGGGTGCCATCCGCCCGCTCAATTCTAGCAGCACCGATTTCACGGACATAAACGCGTTGGTCGGCCAGTCGGGAATCGCCGCCACGGCGTTGTTTCCAAGCGGCCAGGTCACCATCGATGGAAAACGATACGAGGCCAAACTCGGAGTCGGTTACGCCGATGCGGGGGCTCCGGTGAAAGTCATAGGTTTATCAGAATTTGGACTCATCGTGGAGGTGTTGTCATGACCGTCATCATTTTACTCTTCGCGCTTGCCATTGTGTTGTTTGCTGTGGAGGTCATCGTGCCCGGCGGTATTCTCGGCTCCATTGGCGGCCTGATGATGTTCGGGGCCTGTGTGTTGTCATTCATGCAATTTGGTGCCGTCGGCGGAACAGTCGCGGTGGTGGTTGCCCTTTCCCTCGCCATTCTCGTCCTGTATATCGAATTCCGCTGGTTGCCAAAAACCGCCGTTGGCAAACGCGCATTTCTCACCAGTGAAATCACCGGAGTGAGCGCGGCATTCGGTGACGAGGCACGCGATCTCATCGGCAAGTCCGCGCAGGCCATCACCATGCTTTCCCCCAGCGGCTACGTCCTCATCGATGGCAAACGCCACGAGGCATTCTGCCAATCCGGTCAAGTCCCAGCCGGGGCTTCGTTGAAAGTCGTCGCCGTTGATAATTTCCGTCTCATTGTTTCTCCAACCAACCCCTAACTCATACTACCATGTACTTGTCTATCATCGACATACCCACCGTCATCCTGATCGTTCTCGCCATCCTTGGCTTGCTTCTGTGCGGGATCATTCTCTCATTTTTCAGCGTATGGCTCCGCGCCTGGCTGGCGGGTGCCTACGTCGGCTTTACCGACCTCATCGCCATGCGCCTCCGCCAGGTGCCATACGGCATGGTGGTGGATGCCCGCATTACCGCCAAGAAAGCCGGTATCGAAATCCCCATCAATGACATTGAGGCCCATTTCCTTGCCGGCGGTAACGTCATCCCATCCATCCAGGCGCTTATCGCCGCTCAAAAAGCCGGTATTGCACTGGACTGGAACCGCACCTGCGCCATCGATCTCGCCACCAAGGGCTCCGGTAAGAGCGTCGTTGAGGCGGTTAGAACTTCGGTCGATCCCAAGGTCATCGACTGTCCGAATCCCGCATCAGGTCGCACCACCATCGATGGCGTTGCCAAAGATGGCATCCAGGTGAAAGTCCGCGCGCGTGTCACCGTGCGCACCAATCTCGACCGCTTCGTGGGCGGCGCGAAGGAGGAAACCATCATCGCCCGCGTCGGCGAGGGCATCGTCACTACCATCGGCTCCGCCGCAAGTTACAAGACGGTGCTGGAGTCGCCGGACAGTATTTCCAAAGTCGTGCTTCATCGCGGACTTGATGTCGGCACCGCATTTGAAATTCTCTCGATCGATATCGCGGACGTCGATGTTGGTGAAAACGTTGGTGCCCAGCTTCAGGAAGCACAGGCCGAGGCGAACAAGAACATGGCACAGGCCCAGGCGGAAATCCGCCGTGCCGCCGCTGTTGCGCTCGAACAGGAAATGATCGCCCGCGTTGCGGAAATGAAAGCCAAGGTCGTCGAGGCCGAGGCTCAGATTCCTCTGGCACTCGCGGAAGCCTTCCGCAGTGGCAATCTCGGTGTGATGGATTATTACAAGATGGAAAACATCAAATCCGATACCCAGATGCGTGGCAGCATTTCGAAATCCGAAGGATGATCATCGCTTGTCGTTGGATTCCCTAACTCCGAACTTTCATCCCGATGGACTGGTTATTCGACAACCCCAAGGTATTCCTCCTGGTAGCGGTCGTGGCATTTTCCCTGATCAAACGGGTTCTTGAATCGAAAAAAGCGGCGGAAAATCCACCTGCTGATGACGAGGATCCGTTTGAGTCGTGGGAACCAGTCCCGCAAAGGCAGGTGCCATCGGTCCCACCGCCGCTGGTTAGAGGACCAGCCCCGCAGCTCAGGGGTAGATCGATTCCACCGCCACCACCCCTGCCATCTCGTGAGCCGGACACATCATCCCTGCTCAAGCGGCAACAGGACATGATGGATCGACTGCAACACGCTAAAGATATCAAGTCCGCCATGGCCGCCAAGGGAACCAAGGCCACTACCACCGGCGGTGCGGCAGCGACACAAGGCCGGGTTTCCAGAGTCGGAAAATCCGCAGCTATCACCGGTCAAGGATTGCGCGGAAGACTCCGCAACCGCTCGGAAATCCGCAAGGCGATCATCATGCGCGAGATCCTCGATCGTCCGCTAGGACTGCGCTGACCGTCGTCTATCAAAAACGAACGCGCGCACCCACTTCGATGAGCACGTCGTTGTTGATGCCCGTCGTGTAATTGAAAATGCGTCCCATGGTGGTAGTGTCATTGATGCCATGCCTCGCGGATTCATAATTTAAAATTCACCTTACCCTTTCGCCCATCACGCGCCGCCGAGTGTTTCCATCAGGTGGGTGAAGACGTCGGTGTTGATGACGATGCCTGAGAAGCGTTCCGCCTGTGGGCCTGTGGCGGAGACGAGCGTGGAGTCCGATGTGTGTGATGTGCCGACCCATCCGATGCCGGTATGGTTCCCCGCGAACTGGCCTAACAATCCTTCGGGTTTTTCGAGTTGGTGGTTCCACTCGGTGACCTCGTGTTTGTTGAGAATATCGAGCAAGGCGATCGATTCCGCCGGAAGCAGGTTAAAATCGAGGTGTTTGCGGATCAGTTCGTCGAGTTGTCCGGTGGCGCCGTTCCTGATTTTCTGCCACTCGCTGAAAATCCTCTCGTGGGAGGATGTCATGCGCGCGATGTGTTCGAAGCGATGCGTGCTTTCGCCATAGGCGTTGCCGATACCGCTGAGTCCGGGATTGGAGTTGCCGTGGTCGCTGGTGACCACCACCAGGATGTCATCACGCCCGGCTGTTTTTTCCAGGACCGCAGCCACGGCGTCGTCGAAAGCGAGTTGGTCGCCTAACAAACCTGCGATATCGTTGAGGTGGGCGGCGTGATCGACGCGCGCGCCCTCGACCTGGAGGAGAAACGGCTTGTCACCCGCAAGGAAGCGCGACAAGGCGGCCATGGCCATCTCCGCGAGCGTGGGGATTTTTGTCGCAATCTCGGGATTGTGGTCGCGGTCGATGGAGAACGGAAGGTGGCCGGTGGTGAAGGTTCCTAACAATTTTTCCGTGCGTGAGGCGAGAAGTTCGTCGCGTGTTGCGATGTGTTGATAGCCCGCCTTGACGAAGTCCCCGGAGAGATCGCGTTTGTCAGGTCGTTGTTTCGAATCGAAGTATCCCTTGCCGCCGCCGAGGATGACATCGACGCGGTTGAGGTATTGCTGGGCGATGGCTGCTTCATCGCCGCGGCCGGGGATGGATGCTGCGAATCCGGCGGGCGTGGCATGGGTGACGGTGGCAGTGGTGACCAGGCCGATGCGGGCATCGCACTTTTTCTTGAGGATGGCGGCGATGGGGGTGATTTCCTTGCCTGCGGCATCCACGTTGATTTCGCCGTTTTTCACCCGCTGTCCGCCACCCCATGCGGATGAGGCGGCGGCGGAGTCTGTGACCATGGAACTTGCGGATGCGGTGTCCATGAGTCCGCGAGCCGCAGAGCGGTCGTTGAACAACTGCCACCAGCGGGTGCCGCGCTTGCGGGTCAGCTTGGAATAGGACTCGGCCAAGGTCAGTACACCGGGGCTCATGCCATCCGATACCATGAAAACCACGCCCCGGACTTTTTTTGCAGGTGCCGGGCCAGTGGTGTCGGCCAATGCCCGCGTGCCGGAAAGAATGGCGGCGGCACCACCGATGCCTGCGGCTTTCAACCAATCGCGGCGGGCAATATCGAATGTGTCGGCTTCTTTAAACATAAGGTTCATTTATGAATCCATCGGAGCACCGGTGGCAGTGTGAGATCCCATGCATGGGCGATGGCGCAGCGGATTACGTCGTCTTCGTGATCACGATCGGGAAAGGATTTCACCCCGCGTGCTCTTCCAGCGTAGCGGGCGATGGCCGCAAGCTCGGCTGGCAATGACATCAGTCCGAAAATCGCGGAAACGGCCGTGGCGACCAATGGCACCGCGATCAGCCCGATGACCGGAATCTTTGCCACAACCACCGCAAAAATCGCGACTATCGCGCTGATCGGTGGCACGGCCAGGCCGAAACGCAGGGAATTTTCTCTCGATCTGGCTGCTTTTGGGTTTTCTTTATGCCACTCGGCAAGCGCTTTGAGCCTGAGTTGTCGGCCGAATTCACCGGCTGTGCCGTCCGCCCGGTGGACGGGTGAGTCGTCCCCGGGTGGTGGAAGCCAGGCTTTCAGGTCGCATCGGCACGGGCGCAACGCGTCGTTTGCAAGTACGCGCACTCCATACCACCAACGGGCTGCAAGCGCGATGGCGATGGGCACCAACGAGAGGATGAGGAGAAGCCGGAACAGCGTGATCATTGTTAGACCGGGGACGGCGGAGTGGTTGTGAGGTCCACGCCTAACAGGCAGACGTCATCACCGAATTGGCCGCTACCGGAAAACCCGAGCACAGCGGATAGAATTCCATCAAGGGTTTCATCGAGT
>CAIVKO010000004.1 GCA_903906515.1 Akkermansiaceae bacterium | reverse complement strand
TTGCCCGTGCCGATGATGAACATCATCAATGGCGGTGCCCACTCGGATGCTCCGATCGATTTCCAGGAGTTTATGATCGTGCCCGTCGGCGCACCGACCTTCCGTGAAGCCATCCGCTACGGTGCCGAAGTTTTCCACACCCTGAAAAAAGTTCTCCACGATCGCGGCCTCTCCACCGCCGTCGGTGACGAAGGCGGATTCGCTCCGAACTTCAAGGATGCGGACGACGCCCTCGCCACCATCTGCAAGGCCATCGAACTCGCCGGTTACAAAGTCGGCAGCCAGATCGCCATCGCGCTCGATTGCGCTTCCTCTGAGTTCTACGACAAGAAGAAGAAAGCCTACGTCTTCAAGAAGGGTGATAAGTCAGTGAAATCCGCTGCCGAACTCGTTGCCTTCTACGCCAAGCTCCAGAAGAAATATCCGATCATCTCGATTGAAGATGGTTGTGACGAAAACGACTGGGCTGGCTGGAAAGTCCTTACCGATAAACTCGGCAAGACCACCCAGCTCGTCGGCGACGACCTCTTCGTCACCAACACCCAATACCTCAAGAAGGGCATCGATACCGGTGTTGCCAACTCCATCCTCGTCAAGGTCAACCAAATCGGTTCGCTCACCGAGACCTTCGATGCCGTGGAACTTGCCAAGGAAAATGGTTATACCTCCGTCCTCAGCCACCGCTCCGGTGAGACCGAGGATTCGACCATCGCCGATATCGCCGTCGCCACCAACTGCGGCCAGATCAAGACCGGCTCGATGAGCCGTTCCGATAGAATCGCGAAATACAACCAGCTCCTCCGCATTGAAGAGGAACTCGGTGATGACGCGGTTTACGGCGTCAGCAAGATGAAGGTGCTCAAGAAGTAATCCTTCACTCCCATCCATTCAAAAAACGGCGGACCCCGAAAAGGTCCGCCGTTTTATTTGGGCGCCAGGGATGAGTGCGAAGTGGCCCGGGCATCCTGCCTGGAGTCTCTTAACTAACTGAAATTAGGATGTCGAACTTCAAACGTGGACATCCCTATAGGCAAAAGAGATAGAAGTATCCTGCAACCATCGCAAATGCGATGATTTCAATCCATCCTGCGATTCGAATGGACCGAGTAGGGAGGTGGGTTGCTTCACGTGCTAGAAAGTAGCTTGCACCGAGCGCGATGTTGATTGCTAGAAAATCGCTTACATCAAAAAACCAACGACCACCATTTGTTGCCAAGAATAAGACGGTAAAGAAGAGAATCGGCGCGCCGAAAAGCATCAACGCTTCTCCTATGGCAATACTTCGAACTTTTGGCAATGTGGCCACGAAGCAAATCACCACGGAAATGACTGTCACTACCCATAAAAACGGCGAGAAAAAGTTGGGTAACGAATGCCAGATCGAGGTCAAGTTGATGATCATGGTTTTTTGCCTGACGGTTTTATTCGCAGGGCCTCCGGAAGTGATATCCGAGATTGGTCGCTATGGGAGGATGTGCGTTAGGTCTTGATTTGAAAAGGATGTTTTAGCCGGAGGTGTGGGGACAGCATGTCCCCACGACGGACTGGGACTGCAAGTCCCAGCTACGATTTGCCGATTGATTACCCATTCAGGATTGCAGAAAGACCGTGAAGTAGATAACCAGGATCACACCGAGGCCGAAGGCGAAAGCGTAGCCTTGCAGGCTGCCGGATTGGAGTTGGCGAAACAGGTTGCCAGTGCTGGCGGTGGCCCGGCTGAGGCCTCCGACAAGCAGGCCGTTGATGAGGAACTCGTCGAAGAAATTAATGATGGCTGCGGTGGTGTCCTGGAAGAATCGGACGAGAACATTGTCGTAAATGGAGTCGAAGTAGAAGCGGTTGCGGAAGAGCGGGATGGAGAGCGGGTCCTTGTCCTTGCCATTGTAAAGGACGAAGCCTGCGGTCACGCCGATGACCAGGGCGGCGAGGGAAATCCCGGCAACCATGCCGATTTGGAATCCGTTCCCGTGATGTTCCGGCGGAGCAGGGGAGAAGCCGGCGATGAACGAATATCCGGATATCACCGCAAGCAATGCTAACAACACCAGAGGTCCCCACATGAGAGGTCCGACTTCATGCGCGTGGTCGGCGCCGTGAGAGCGGTGCTTGCCGAGGAATGCGACGACGAACAGTCGGGTCATGTAAAACGGCGTGAGCACTGCGACAAAAGCCGCCACCCAGAACAATGGCGAGTGTGCTTCGTGGGCCGCATCCAGAATCAATTCCTTGGAGAAAAATCCGGAGGTTCCTGGCACGGCGATCAGCGCCGCGCAACCCAGTGCGAAGGTGGCTGTGGTGATCGGCATCTTTTTGATGAGGCCTCCCATTTTCCAGATGTCCTGTTCGTGATGGCAGGCGAAAATCACCGCGCCGGAACCGAGGAATAACAACGCCTTGAACCATGCGTGGGTGAAGAGATGGAACATGCCCGCTTCACCAGCCACCAGGCCGACGGCCATGACCATGTATCCGAGTTGCGAGAGGGTGGAGTAGGCCAGCACGCGTTTGATGTCGTCCTGCTGCGTGGCCATCAATGCCGCAAGCAGGGCTGTGATGCCGCCGGTCCATGCGATGACATCGCTTGCCGGAAGTTGATGGAAGATTTCAGTGCCAAGGCTGACTTGCACGCGGAACAACATGTAAACACCGGCGGCCACCATGGTCGCGGCGTGGATGAGGGCGGAGACCGGTGTGGGGCCTTCCATGGCATCAGGCAACCAGACATGCAGCGGGACTTGGGCGGATTTGCCGACCGCGCCACAGAAGATGCAGAGTACCGCCGCCGAGAGCACGCCGATCCAGATGGTGGGATTGGCAGTGATAAACGTGGTGAGTCCGGATTTCATGCCTGCAAACGAAAGCGCTCCGGTGATGCCCCACAACATGAGGATGCCGATCATGAATCCGAAGTCGCCCACGCGGTTGCAGAGGAATGCCTTCTTCGCCGCGTCCGCCGCGGATTCCTTCTGATACCAATGGCCGATGAGTAGATAGGAACTGAAACCGACCAACTCCCAGAAAATGAAAGTCATGATGAAGTTGTTAGCCAGCACGATGCCGGTCATCGAAAACATGAAAAACGAAAGTCCGGTGAAGTAGCGGGCCTTGCCTTCATCGTCATGCATGTAGGCCAGCGAGAAGATGTGAACCAGCGCGCCTACGCCGGTGACGACGAGCATCATGCCGGTCGAGAGCTTGTCCAACTGGATGCCGATATCGAGATGGAAATCACCGATGGATGCCCAGTGGATGGGTGTGGGGCCCCCGGTTTTGCCGATCAGCAGGAATGACAGCAACAGCGACGCCACGGCGGACCCCGTGGATACCCACGGCACCACCGCGCTTTTGCGCAGCACAAGTTGGTTCACCGCCGCGACAACGAGCGGTAAGAAGAGGAGGATCCAGGCGAGGTTCATGGGAAGTGAATCAGTGAAATCAGTGGTTGAATTCTTACCCCTTCAACGAGGTCAGTTCATCGGTGTGGATGGTTTGCCGTGCACGGTAGAGGGCGATGATGATGGCGAGACCGACGGCGACTTCGGCCGCAGCGACGGTAATGACGAAGAAGACGAGCATCTGGCCGTTGTAGTCGGGTAGTCCCTTGACGGTGTTGAAGCGGGAGAACGCCACCAGGCTGAGGTTTGCCGCACTGAGCATGAGTTCGAGGCACATGAACACGATGATGATGTTGCGGCGAATCACCACACCGGCGAGGCCGATGGTGAAAAGCATTCCACTGACGAAGAGGTAGTCGTTGAGGGTGGCCATTGGGTTAAAGAGTTTGAGACAGAAGATTCAGAGACAGAAGACAGAAGACCGGACGCAAGAAGGTGAATGATAGAATAAAGAGGTGCATTTTCTTATCTTCTGTCTTCTGTCTTCTTCTCTTCTGTCTTTTTCGACAGCACGACCACGCCGACGGTGGCGACGAGGAGGAGAACTCCGAGGATCTGGAAGGGGAGGTTGTATTGGGTGAAGAGCGTGTGGCCGATGAGATGGACGTCGGGCAGCCGACCGTCGGTTAGAGCGGTGGCGATTTTCCCGCCCTTGGTGAAATCCGCTGCGGCGGCACCGAGGGTTTCGGCATTCAGTGCGGGTGCGATCTTGTCAGGTGATTTGGACAGGACTCCGATGAGTTGGATGATAAACGCGATGGATAACCCGACGCCCGCCAGTAGTGGAGCCAGTGACTTGGCGCGCTTCTGTTCGTCTTTGAGGTCGAGCAGCATGATGATGAACAGGAAAAGCACCATTACCGCTCCGGTATAGACGAGGATTTGGATGATGCCGATGAAGTAAGCGTTCAGTCCGACAAATAATCCTGCCAGACCGGCAAAGCAGGCGACGACCGAAAGCGCGCTGGACACCGGATTGCGGAACGCGATGACCGCGCATCCGCCGATGAGCATGATGAGAGAGAAAAGCCAGAACAAGGGAGAGGGCATTGGATGATTGGGAGATTAGAGATTGGGTGGCGTGTGCGGCGGTGCAATGACTTGGTCCTTGGTTTTGGCCGAACGTTTGAGCCATGCCATGTAGCCATTCAGGATACGAAGTGTCTTGTTGAAGTGTTCGCGTCCGGTTTGATAGAGATTCTCATCGATTAGAGAATCGTCGTCACAAACGATAAGTTGGTCTAGAACCTCGGTGAGAGAACCTCTTGCTTGGGAGCAGAATCGATAATTATCCAGAAAGTGGTAGCGTCCGTGGCCTTCGGCGATGTTATGAGTGACCGAGCGGGATGCGCGCTTGATTTGATCGCAGAGATCGAATTCGCGGAGTCCCAAGAGGATGGGGACAATCTTGCGGAAGATGAAAATACGAAGTTCGCGGCCTGCCTTCCAAGCCTCGAGTTCCTCAAAAGTCTTTGTGGTTTCTTGTTCCATCCCCATTTATCCAATTATCCAATTCCCAAAGTCCATTACTTCAGCTCATTCCATTTGTTGACGAGTCCGGTGCGGATGCCGCCGATTTCGTAGAGTTTCTTTTTGTCGTGAACCATTTCCGCGCGGGTGTGGCCGGTGACCAGATAGTCCTTGCGGAGAAAGATTGCCTGTTCCGGGCAGACTTCCTCGCACATGCCGCAGTAAATGCAGCGGATCATATCGATGTCGAACTCGATCGGACGTTTCTCGACTTTGGCCCACTTGTCGTCTGTTGGGATTTCGGAAGGAGTGATCCGGATGGCCTTGGGCGGGCAGATGAATTCGCAGAGTTGGCACGAGACGCAGCGTTCACGGCCTTGTTCGTCGATGACCAGCGTGGGGGCACCGCGGTAGTATTCCGGCAGTTGGTTGTCCCACCGTTGCTCGGGGAACTGCATGGTCACACCGAGGCCGGAGGATGCGAGGTCCTTGGCTCCCGTGGTTTTGCCAAGCAGCGAGCGGACCGCGTGGGACATGGTGATAAAAAATCCCTTCAGGATCGCTCCGAAGTAGATTTTCTCACCGGCGTTGAGTTTCGGGCGTTGAAGTTTGACGACGGCCATTTTGAGATTTGAGATTTGAGATTAGAAATCCAGAGTTAGGCTCGGCGGATTTTCGGTTTGGCTTCGGAAACCATGGCGACCCAGATGACTGCGGCGGTGACGGCGATCAGCAGAACCGCTCCTCCGCCGATGATGGCGGCGGTGAGTTGGGGTGCGGCGATGATGAGTGCTGCAAGGAAGACGTTGACGAGCGCGGCTTCGAAAAAGATCACCCAACCGAGTTTCATCAGTTGGTCGTAGCGGAAGCGGGGCACTGTCCAGCGGACGAGAATGAAGAACAGGATGAAGACGATCAGTTTCACCAGAAATGCCATGAGGTGGATGAGCCCGCCGAATTGGAAGCTTCCGATGTGGAGGTCATTGATCCACTTGTCCATGCCGAAGCCGACCGACCAACCGCCGAGGAAGAGGGTGACGATCAGAGCGGAGCCGATGACCATGGCGGCGTATTCACCCATGAAAAACAGGGCGAATTTCATCGAGGAATACTCGGTGTGATAACCGCCGACGAGTTCGGTCTCGCACTCCGGAAGGTCGAAGGGCATGCGGTTGGTTTCCGCGAAAATGGAAATGGTGAAGATCAGGAACGCGATGAAGGCCGGGATCAGGAACAGGGCGGTCTGTAGGTCAGGCAGGCCGAGGTGACCGCCTTTCCAGAGTGGCAGCAGCAGCCAGCCGTTGTCCGCCTGGTTTTGGACGATCTTGCTCAGGTTGAGATCACCGTAATACAGCAGCACGGGAATGATCGAGAGGCCGAGGCAGATTTCGTATGAAATCATTTGGGCCGTCGAGCGCACGCCGCCAATGAGTGAGAACTTCGAGTTGGAAGACCAACCGGCAAGCGTGATGCCATAGACGGTTAGAGACGAAATTGCGAAGACAAAGAGCGGGCCGATATCGAGATCGGCGATGACGAGTTTTTGTTCGCTGCCAAAGATCGAGATGGGCGAGCCGAAGGGAATCACACAAACGGTGATGAGCGCGGGAGCGACCGTTAGAGCCGGCGCCATCCAATAGAAGGCCTTGCGCACGTAGGAGGGCGTGAAATCCTCTTTCAGGAACAACTTCACACCATCAGCCACTGGTTGGATGAGGCCGAAGAAATGGAAATCCTTCTTGAATCCCAACAACGTGAGCGGTATGCCGGTGCGGTTCGGGCCCACCCGGTCCTGGATCACCGCGCAGAACCGGCGCTCGAAGTAGACCGAGATCGGCACCAGCGGCAGCACCACGCAGAAGGTGAGGGCGACGATCTTGACGATCAGGATGAGGATCTGGAGGATGTCCGGCATGAAGGGTGTTAGTTAAAAGTTATTGGTTATAAGTTATTAGGGTGAGAACTATAACTTTCTCTGGCGTTCCTTCTCCAGCAATGGGACTTGGTAACCGGTCTCGGTAACCGAGAGTCCTTGATGGCCGATCTTCGAGAGGGTGAGTCCTTCGAGGGCGGAGATGCTTCCGGCGAGGGATTTGAAGACATCCTCGATGGCGTGGAGGTCGCTTTTTTCTCCGCTCACGGTGGCGATGATGTCACGCAGGATTTCCCAATCGTCGCGCGCTTGATCCGGTGGTTCGATCGCGCGGTTGAGGCGTTGGATCCGGCCGGTGAGGTTGACCATCGATCCGCGTTTTTCGGCGAATGCCGCGCCGGGAAGTACGAGGTGTGACGCGAGGGCGGTGGGGTTGGCCAGAATGTGAGTCTGGAGAAGGTAGTCGAGTTTCGCGAGGTCGGAGAAATGGAAGCCCGCGTCGGTGATGATGTCCTCGCCGAACACGAGCAGGGCCTTGATCGATCCGTCACGCACGCCGTCGCGGATGGCATCGAGTTTTGCGAAGGGGTCTTCGGTTCCGAGGACAAGCTTTGCGCCGGTGGTGTTAGGGTTGCGGTCGGCTGCGATGAGCATGCCATCGCACTCGGCGAACCGGGGGACGAGCGAAACCAGGCTGGTGCCGAGTGTTTCGGCGAGTTTGCGGGTGAGGTGGAGTTCCTCGTTGGTCATGCGTCCGGACGCGAGGATGGCGATTTGGCCGGGAGCGAGGGGTTTGAGTTTTTCCGCTGCGCGATTCAGGGCGTCGGACCATTCGATCGGATCGTGCAGCACGCCGTTCTTGACGAGCGGTTGGTTGAAGCGCGCCTCGCCATCGATGTAGTGGAAATTCAGGCGGTGTGAATCCGGCATCCAGCACGAGTTCACGGCGTCGTTCTGGCGCGGGGTGATGCGGTGGATCGTGTTGTTGCGGGTCCAAACGGTGATGTTGGTGCCGGTCCCGCAATTGACGTCGATCGTCGGGGTTTCCTTGAGAAACCAAACCCGCATCTGGAAGCGGAAATCATTCGATGTCAATGCGCCGACCGGGCAGATGTCGGCGGTGTTGAGTGAGTAATTAGAATCCAGCAAGCGGTCCGGGTGGACGGTCAGTGTGGTGTGGGTTCCGCGCTGGGTGAATCCGAGCACCGGGTCACCGGCCACCTCGTCCATGAACCGGATGCAGCGGCTGCACAGGATGCAGCGCTCATTATCTAACCGGATGCGTGGTCCGATATCGACGTTCTTCGGTTTTTTCACCTTGATGTCCACGAAGCGGGAAGCTCCGCGTCCGTGTTCCACCGAGTGCTCCTGCAGGCGGCATTCACCCGCCTGATCGCAGATCGGGCAATCGAGCGGATGATTGATGAGTAGAAATTCCATCGTGCCCTCGCGGCATTTTTCCACAAGCTCTCCCGTGGTGCGGATGCCCATGTTTTCCGAAATCGTATTGGCGCAGGCGATCACGGCACGGGGCATCCAACCGATCGGTTCGTAGCCGTATTCGTCTCGTTTCGGTTCCTGACCGGGTGCGGGGCGCGGTGGCATGCCCATCTGGACCAGGCACATCCGGCAGTTGCCTGGAGCGCTCAGCTTGGGGTGGTAACAATAATGGGGAACAATCGTTCCCGCGCTGCGGCAGGCTTCGATCATCCGCATGCCTTTGGGAAATTGATGCCAAACGCCATCAATCTGCACGTTGACCATGCCTTTTTCTGCTGCAAGGTCTTTAGGCAGTGTGAGTTCTGCAGTTGCCGAAGGTGTGTCGCTCATGGCTGAAATGGTAGGCCCCAGGCGGCGTTTGGCTCCGTCTTTCGGGGTCTCGCGGGACTATGTCGGGCTGAGGCCGACCCGGCAAGCGCGCTTTGCGAAAAAATACACCCTTTTTCGACCAATCTGTGTGGGCTGAGGATATTTTTCGATCCAAGTAAAAATAGGTGAAACCGGCCCAAATCGGCGAAGACGTGCTTCACGGACGCCGTCGTCTCAAACACACGATCAACGAGGCGAACAGCAACGTCATGCCGCTGGGTTCGGGGATTGCATACCACGAGAGACCAAAGGTTTCGCTGTTCACCGTGCCGCTGGTGTCGAAGATATTGTCTGCATAGGTGACTTTTAGCCCGTATTGGCCGGCGGCAAGGGATTCAAGGCGCAGGAATTCGGTGTTGTTATAGAGGCTCATCGATTCCCCGACCTTGGTGGCGAAGTGTCCTTGATCATCGAGCATCCAGACTTGCAGGTTCAGATCGGCAAACGCGATATCCGAGCCGGTGTCGGTATTGGTGTCGAACCCGCGCACGGAGAACCAGTTGAGTGCGACATTCAGCGCCGTATCGCTCGTGAACGGAGCGGCAAATACATACTCCAAGGTAGATCCCAGGCTGATGGTGGCCGAATCCCAACCGTATTTTTCGATCGGCACGCGGTTGATTTCGTCAAGATCGCGTGTGCCGAATAAATAGATTGCGGCAGTCGTGTTAAGATTCATCGCTCCGGCACCGGTTTTCAGGTCCAGTGCCTGAGTGGTGACATTGAGGGCGTCCTGACCGTTGTTCCAACCGTCTGTCTTGTCCGCCCCGGCCATCAGGACGGATTTGATCACCCGCGTGTCGAAGGCATTCGGGTTGGAGTTGTAATTGTAGAATAGGGAGGTTTTGGCGACATCTTTCAACAGTGCGATGCCACCCGCCACGATCGGGGCCGAGTAGCTGGTGCCATCCGCGTTGGTGAAATAGAGATTCGTTGGCGAGGGATTGGTTCCGCTGTTTCCTAAATAGGCGGCCAGAACGAGCCCTTCCCCGGGAGCTGCGATATCAACTGCCGCGCGCGCCCCCGTCAGGGTTATGCCTCCTTCTTTATTCGGGATGAAAAAGTCCGCCATTCCATCTGAGGAAAAGGTGGATGGGGTCCGGAATGCACTTCCTCCCAGAGAACCGACCGAGATGTTGTTGTATCCGGCCGCGGGTGACTGGACGGTCGCCGTGCTGCCGCCGTTGCCGGCTGAGACCACGAAGGCAACCGACGCGTTCTGCCTTGCCAATCCATCGATTGCAAGTGACTCGCTTGCAATGGCGGAAGCGTCGCCGCCGCCGCCCCAACTGCTGTTGATGACATCCGGCCGGGGAACTCCGGCTCCCAGTCCCGTCCCTTGGAACATCGATTTGTATGCAGTGATCACCGATGCCTCGGTGGTGGAAAAAGATCCGGGTATAGTGGCGGAAAACTCCACGGCGATGCCCGCGCTGATCAGTCTGGCGGCGGGGGCCATGCCAAGGCCGAATGTCGAATAACTGTTGAATCCGGCATCAGTTTTACCGAGGTATCCGCTACCGACCAATACGTGCCCAACCGTGGTAGCGTGATCGTCGAGTTGGTTCAGGCTATTGGCAGCCGGATTTGTGTAGGTGAAGAATCCTTGCGGCTCACCGGGTGGGCGCACGAATACCTCATGCCCGGACCATACCTGACCTGCCTCGACATTGGCAATGACAGTGCTGCCACCGAGGAAGCCGCTTTGGAAAAACAAATCCCATCCGACCACGGAGTTGACGAACGTGGCGTTGTAGAGTTGGCCGTTTTGGAAATCTCCTGAATAAATCAGGCTTCCGGGGTTCGTTTGAGCGGAGGTCAGGCAAACGGATAGACACAACAGGACAGAGGCCCGCTCAAATGAGTTCATCTGGACTTTGGTTTTCATGAGGTCTTTGCGGTGACCCTATCGTTTTTGGGTGGGATTTGAAGCAGATTTTCAGCATCCTCTCAGCCGCTTGCTGGCCTCGTCGTCCACGGCTTCGCACAGGCGGTATCCCTCGCCATGGCTTGGGATGGTCATCATTAGCGCGTCCCGTTCGTAGGGGGAGGGGAAATCCAGCCCGATCAGCGCGCGGCCGATTCGCTCGCCGGATTGCCGGTAGTTGAAATAACAAAGATTGGCGTTGCCCCGGATCCGTTGGTCGAGGAAATCATGCAGTGCGCCCGGACGTTCGTGGAAATCCAGTCGCAGGAAAGCCGGGTTTTTCAACAGATCCCCGCGCAGCGGAATCGCCCGGAAGACGACATCCACCGCGCCCGTTAGATCTTCCCAAACGTAGCCGCCCGCATCGAGTCGTTGCAGGACAGCATCGAGTCGCGCCGGGGTATCCGAGCTGAGTGTGAACACCGGCCATGCGTCCGCCTCATCGGATATACCATATTGGAAATCCGCGATGTTCATGCCTTCAAAACACGAGTCTAACAGCTTCAGCATCGTTCCGGGCCGTTCGGGGATGCGGATGCGCAGGGTCTTGCTTGCCTGGTTGGCCAGTCCCACCGATTGGGCGATCAAGCCGAGTTGCAGGAAATCGATGTTGGCACCGCAAAGCACCACGAGCACGCGTTTCCCTACGAGATTTTCACGGTTTTTGAGCACTGCGGCCAGTCCCATCGCGCCGGAGGGTTCGGAGATGCAGCGCAGGCCTTCCCACAGCACGCGCATGGCCCGGCTGACCTCGGCGTTGGTCACGGTTTCCACGCGGGAAAGCGTTTGTTGGCAGATCTGGAACGGCAGTTCCCCTGCTTTTCTAACCGCCGTGCCGTCGCAGAAGAGATCCAATTGATCGAGCGTCACGGGTTTCCCCGCCTCTATCGCGGCTTTCATTGATGCCTGGCCGACGCCCTCGACGCCGGTGATTTCGATGTCGGGCCAGTAGGTTTTGAGCCATGAGGAAACTCCGGCGGCCAGACCGCCGCCGCCGATCTGGAGGTATGCGGCGTCGAATGGGCCATGGCCGGATAGGACAATTTCGTCCGCCAGCGTGCCTTGTCCGGCCATCACCTTGAGGTCGTCATAGGCATGGATATAGACCGCGCCGGTTGCCGCCTCGTCAGCCCGCGCGGCACCTACCGCCTCATCATAGCTGTCGCCGGACAAATGGATTTCCACAAACTCGCCGCCGTGGTGGAGAACGGCCGATTGTTTCACGTTGGGAGTCGAGCGGGGCATGTAAATCCTCGCGCGGATGCCCAGAGTGCGGGCGGCGAGCGCCACTCCCTGGGCGTGGTTTCCGGCGGAGGCAGTGACCACTCCGCGTTTCGCCTCGCCGGGTGTGAGTAGGGCCATCCGGTTGCAGGCCCCCCGCCATTTGTAGGATTTCACGGTCGAGAGGTCTTCGCGTTTCACCCAGATTTCCGGGCCCGGCCCGGGGAGGTTCAGGCGCTCCAAAGGCGTCGCTTGTCCAAATCGATACACCCGCTCCCTCGCAAACAGGATCTCCTGTCGCAAACAGCGGTCGAGTGTCATTTCCTCAGCTTCCATGCCCGATTCTTGGGCCCCTCACCGGATTTGGAAACCACGAAATGCGGGAAAATAACACATTGCCCCACAGTGGAAAAACAGCGATACTCAACCCATGCAATCCCACCCGAATGATCCCCTGCACGGCGTGACCTTGGAATCCGTCCTGCGCACAATGGTGGATCGCCATGGCTGGCAGGAACTGGCGGACCGCATCCCAATCCGTTGTTTCATGTTCGATCCGACGATCAAATCCAGCCTCACTTTCCTGCGCAAAACCCCATGGGCACGCAAGCGCCTGGAGGACTGGTATGTCTATGACGCCGTCCGCGAACGCGGATTTTCCTTATCGACATCCGAAATATCCGTGACAGATTCCCGAAACAATTTTCCAACCAGCTCCGTTTCAACTTCATGACAATATCTTGGTTTCGCAAAGCCGTCGGCACCACCCTCCTTGCCGCACTTTCCTGCTCCGCCATGGCGCAGAAGGCGGATTTTAACGAGGTGGGCCGTCAGATGGCCATCATGCTGCAAAACAGCCATTTTGCGCGCCTTCCTTTCAATGAGGAGCTGAGCAAGAGATTCCTGACCGATTATCTGGGCGATCTCGACTCACAAAAACTCTATTTCACTCAGGAAGACGTGAATCATTTCAATGCGGATTATGGTGATAAGCTTCATACGCTCCTGCTCCAAGGGAATTGCATGCCTGTAGCGACCGAGATCTATGACTTGTTTAAAAAGCGGGTGCAGGCACGGGTGGCTCAGACTCAGAAGCTCTTGGATGGCCCGGACTTCGATTTCAGTGCGGACGAGTCGGTCATGATGAGCCGCAAGGACGCTGTCTGGCCGCGCAATGAAAAAGAGGCGGCCACGCTCTGGCGCAAGCAGATCTGTGAGGCGGTGCTGGCCGAGACCCTCCGCCGGGAAATGCTCACCAAACTCGCCAAAGAACAAGGCAAGCCCGATCCCGGCAGTGATGATCGCAGTCCGAAACAAAAGATCGCCCTGCGCTACAAGCGGTTCCTCGGCAGTGTGGAGGACGTGGATGACGAGGAGGTCGCTAATTATTTCCTGAGTGCCGTCGCCCGCGCTTATGATCCTCACACGGATTACATGAGTTTCCGCGAAATGAGCCGCTTCGAGGATAGTATGAAAAATGCGTTGGTCGGAGTGGGCGCCCTTCTCCAAGCCGAGGAGGATGGAGCCACCAAGATCATGGGCATCGTTGTCGGTGGCCCGGCAGACCGCGAGGGCACACTCAAGCTCAATGACCGGGTGGTCGCTGTGAATTCTCTCAATACCGGAAAACCTGAGGATATGGTGGACATCATGTTCATGAAAATCGACAAGGTGGTCGATTTGATCCGCGGCAAGGAAGGTACTTCTGTGGCACTCAAGGTGGAGCCAGTGTCCGGCCCTTCCGGCGAGACCAAGCTCATCGTCATCAAGCGTGACAAGGTGGAGCTGAAAGACGAGCAGGCAAGTGGCGAGGTGATCGAAATGAAAACCGAAAAAGGAATGCCGCGTCGTCTGGGGGTACTCACCCTGCCGTCGTTTTACGCGGATTTCGCCGAAGGAAAAGTCCGCTGCTCGGTGGACGTGGAACGGATCCTCAACCGCCTCGTGGAGGAGAAAATCGATGGACTCATCCTCGACCTGCGCAACAATGGCGGCGGATCGTTGGAAGAAGTTCGCCGGATGACCGGGTTTTTCACAGGCGCTGCGCCGGTCGTGCAGGTCAAGAATACGCTCGGCCAAACCCAGGTAAAGGATTCGGATCGCGGCAAGCCGATTTACACCGGCCCGATGGTGGTGATGACCGATAAAAGCAGTGCCTCCGCTAGCGAAATCCTTGCCGGTGCCCTTCAGGATATGAACCGCGCGGTCATCGTCGGTGAGTCATCCACTTTCGGCAAGGGAACCGTCCAACAACCGATGGATATCGGTAAGATGTTGCCGCTTTTCGCTGTGAGAAACCATGCCGGCTATCTCAAGGTGACTATCCAGAAATTTTATCGTCCTTCCGGCTCGTCCACCCAGATGCAGGGTGTGGTTTCCGATGTGGCGGTGCCAAATCTGATGGATGCGCTCGACGTGGGTGAGGAGTTTCTCGACCACGCGCTGCCCCACGACCGAATCCGCCAAGCCGCCGGTTTTTCTCCACTGGAGAAGCAGGCGCTGTTCATTCCCAGGCTCAAGGAACTCAGCCAGGAACGTGTGAACGCAAACAAGGATTTCGCCTATGTGATTCAGGACGTGATCAAGGCCAAGACCCGCATCAAGTCGAATTCCGTTTCGTTGAATAAAGCCAAACGCGAGAAGGAACTCGCTGAGTCCGACGTCGAGCAGAAGGAACGCAACAGCGAACGACGCGCACGCTTCGAGAAAATAGCGAAACTAGACAAGCAGACCTTCAAATTCTACAAAATCACTCTCGATGACCTCGAAAAAGGTGCGGGTTTGAGGCCCTACGATCCAACTAGCGAATCCGGTGATTACATGCGCCGCGCCAAGGGCGAGGGCGAGGATCTTGATGAAAGTCCCAAGTGGCCCACCGGCCTCGATCCCGTGAAACGCGAGTCCCTCGCAGTGCTGCGCGATCTCGTCGATATGACGGAAAATGCCAAGATGGCGGGCGTGATCAAGTGAGTGATTTCACCCGGATCCTATGATGTCGGACGTCGCTGCGAATCTGGGGGAAATCAAGGACCGCGTCGCAGCAGCATGCTCGCGTGCGGCTAGGGACGTGGATTCCGTCGAGTTAGTCGCCGTCTCCAAGACCTTTCCGGCGGATGCCGTTCGGGACGCGGTAGCTGCAGGTCACGCCTGTTTCGGCGAGAGCAAGTTGCAGGAGGCGGAGGGCAAGATCGACCTCCTACCCGGCCATCTTCACTGGCATTTCATCGGCGGCGTCCAGCGCAACAAGGTGCGTCGAATTCTCCAAAAATTCGAGGTGATCCATGCCATCGATTCTCTGAGGCTCGCATCCTACACCGATGAAATTGCAAAAGAACTCGGGCTTTTTCCCAAGGTGTTTTTGCAGGTCAACGTCGGCGGAGAAGCCAGCAAGGGCGGCTTCGAACCCGAAACCATCCGCGCGGAAATCGATGCTCTGCTTGCCTTGGAACGCCTCGAAATCCTCGGGCTGATGACCATCCCGCCCGTCGGTCCGGACGCCGAGTCCGCTCGGCATTGGTTTGTTGATCTGCGGAATCTGCGCGATGAGTTGGCGCGTGAATCCGGAGTTCCACTCTCGTTTCTCAGTATGGGCATGAGCGGCGATTTCGAAGTCGCTATCGAGGAAGGAGCCACCCACGTCCGGGTCGGCACCGCAATCTTCGGCAAACGCGCCTATCGGGTGGACGGCGAGCTGGGATGAGCGGAGTCCGCATTACAATCGTTGACAATAACCTCTACATGTGGGAGAATCCCACCATGAAAGTTCAAACCATCGACACCAAACGTCGTCTGGTTCTTCCGGGTGCCAAGCCCGGCGAATGCTATGCCGTTCGAGAAGCCGGACCCGGACATTACGAATTGGCCATGGTCATTCCTGCTCCCAAAAAGTCCAAACCCAAGCGAGCAGAAATCGATGATTTACTTACCACTGCCGCTCTCACTCCGAGAATGAACTGGGAACAGCTTAGAACCCTCACACGCGAACCGTGATCCTACTGGACACCAACGTGCTTATCGACGCATTCGATCCCTCTGCCCGATTTCATGTTTGGGCGTCCGATCTAATTCGTAAAGGATTACTGGGAGCTGGTGTAGCCATCAATCCGGTAGTCCTCGCCGAATTGTGTGTGGGCGATCTTATGCCCGAGACGGTCGCTGGGCGTCTTGAAACTCTTGGTGTCGTCATTCTCGATCTTCCCTCCGCCGCAAGCCTCCGTTGCGCTCAGGCTTATGCGGTCTATCTGGAAAATCGACGTAAACAGGACGCTCCGGCAGCTCCAAAGTCCCCGCTTCCCGATTTTTTCATTGGCGCGCATGCTTCCATCCTGAATCTGTCCCTGGCCACCGCCGATGTCAGTCGCTACCAGGCTTACTTTCCAGAAATAAAACTCCTTACCCCTCTCGCCACGGGCAAAGCTTGATGTCGTCCGGGTTGATACCGCGATTTTCGGCAAACGCGCCTATCGGGTGGACGGCGAGCTGGGATGAGTGCATGCTCCCGGCATGTCATTGATTCTTGAAAATGCAGCCGTGATCGGCGACGAGCTCGCGCTTTCGTTTGCGGACGGATTTGAGGCTTATCTGCCGCTGCCGTTGCTGCGGCGGGCGTGTCCGTGTGCGGCCTGCCAAGGTGAGCCTGATGCTCTTGGCCGGGTGGTCCGCCCGAAGGTCGAGTATGGACCGAAAGCTTTCGATCTGAAAAAATTCGAACAGGTTGGCGGATATGCCATCCAGTTTTCCTGGGGGGATGGGCACGCGTCCGGCATTTATGCCTACGCCTATCTCCAAAAACTCGCCCAACTGCCACCCGCGTAGAAATGCCCGTGATTTCGGCTCGCAACGAATTGGTCACATGGTCGGTGCTGCCCGCCAAGGAGGTGGCGGCACTGGCAGCGGCGGGTCTGCAGACCGCCGCACAAGTGCTGGATCACTTGCCGAAACGTTACGAGGATCGCCGGCGGTTTGATGCGTTCCCTAATCAGCCGACGGCTTCCGCCGTTTGCCTGCGTGGCATGGTGATTGATTCCTCAAAGCGTCATTTCGGACGTGGAGGAGGATTTTATGAAGCCGTCGTTCTGGATGGCACTGGCGGTGTTTTTGGTTCGGGGAAAATCACCTGCCGTTGGTTCAACATGCCGTTCATTCACAAACTGGTGGCCACCGGCCAGCAGGTCGTGCTCTATGGCAAGGTCAAGGATTCCAACGGGCGGTTGATCATCGATCATCCGGAGTTCGAGGTCCTGCGCGAGGATGAAAATGAGGCGGAATCGATCCATCTCGAACGCATTGTCCCGATCTATCGGAACATCGCGGGCATCGCCCAGCGGCGGCTACGCGAAATTATGCATCTGCTTCTGTCGCAGTGTGATCCCGACACGCTCGGGGTTGCCTTCCAGGTGGATTCGGCGCTGCCCCGCGCCGGCGCATTGAAAACCGCGCATTTCCCGGAATCCATCGAACTTGCACAGGCCGCGCGTCGCAGGTTCGCGCTTGAGGAATTCTTCGGTATCCAGCTCAACGTCGCGTGGCGGCGCTCGCGCCATCAGGAACAAACCGGGCGCATCCTCGGCAAGCGCACCGCCTTGCTCACCGCATTCTATCAGAGTCTGCCGTTCGATCTCACGGGAGCGCAGAAGCGCTCGATCCGCGAGATTGTCGCGGACATGCGCACGCCCCGCCCGATGAACCGTCTGTTGCAGGGCGATGTCGGCTCCGGCAAGACCTTCGTCGCCATGGCCGCGATGCTGTTGGCCATCGATTCCGGTTGCCAGGCGGCGCTCATGGCTCCCACCCAGATCCTGGCGGAACAACACTATCTCACCTTCCGCCGCTGGCTGGAACCTCTGGGAGTCAGGATTTCCCTGCGCACCGCCAATCGCGACGAAAACAGCCACCTCGAACTCGATGGCCCCGCACAGATGATCATCGGCACCCACGCATTGCTTTACGACGACGCGTTGTTCGGCGATCTGGGGCTCGTGGTGATCGACGAGCAGCACAAGTTTGGTGTCGCTCAGCGCGCCTCGTTGATCCGCCGCGGCGTGGTTCCGGACGTGCTGGTGATGACCGCCACGCCGATTCCCCGCACGTTGACGATGACGATTTACGGGGACCTCGATGTTTCTCTGCTCGATGAAAAACCGCCCGGTCGCGGGAAAATCGTCACGGGCGTTCGGGTGGGGCCCAAACAATCCGATGTCACCACTTTCGTGAAGGAACAACTGTCTGTCGGACGCCAGGCTTATCTGGTTTATCCGCTGGTCGAGGAAAGCGAGAATCTTAAAGCAGAGTCCGCCACTGAGGCATTCGAGAAGTGGAAAAAACGGCTGCCGATCTACGAGGTTGGTCTGATTCATGGCAAACTGCGCCCGGAGGAAAAGGAACAAGTGATGCGCCGGTTCCGCGATGGTGAAATCAACGCGCTCGTTTCCACCACCGTGATCGAAGTCGGCTTGGACGTGCCGAATGCCACGGTTATGATCCTGCACCACGCGGAACGATTCGGCCTCGCCCAGCTCCACCAACTCCGCGGCCGCATCGGCAGGGGTGGGCACAAGGGATATTGCGTTTTGCTGACCGACGGGAAAAACCCGGAAGCCATGGAAAAACTCAAAGTCCTGGAGGATTCCGCCGACGGCTTCGAAATCGCCGAGGCCGACCTCCGCCTGCGTGGCCCGGGCGACGTGCTGGGCACCCTGCAAAGCGGGCTCTCCGACCTGCGCTTTACGGATTTTCTTGCAGACACGGCGCTCCTCCGCGAGGCCCGCGCCCTTGCCGACCGGATTTTGACCGAAGACCCGCACCTGGACGGCCCCCATCAAACCCTGCTCAGCCTCATTCACGAGGATTCGCCGATGGCCGCGCTTTCCGTGACGAGTTGAGAGGCTGTCTTAAAATGGCAGGGACCGATCCTCCGGGCGGTCCGTCGAATGGAATGAGAGCGCGGGCGGCCATGAAAATGCTTTAAAATCGAATCATGGACGATGGTTCACACCTCATTCTCTCGGACCGCTCGGAATGCCTTGGCCGCATTAGCGGCACAAGCAGCCGCGAAGCGCATACCGCATGGACGCAGGCAAAGAAGGTCCCTGCCTTCGAGAATATTCAGACCGGCTCTGAGGAAAAAATCGTTATTTTTTCCAACCCCAGTCTTGCCAATCTGCTGGATAGCCACTAATGCCTGCCGCGCCATGGCAAGTATCGGTCCCTTTTCCTTCCCCAAGTGCGGTTTTGACGCTGTGATTTTCGATTGTGACGGAACTTTGGTGGATTCCATGCCGGCGCACTTTGAGGCGTGGTGCGAGGCTCTCGCTCTTTATGGCGCGGGTGGCATTTTCAAAGAGGACGTCTTCATGGCCATGGGAGGCCGCCCAACCCGCGATATCGTGGTGGAACTCAACGATGAGTATGACCTGCGACTCGATCCCGAAGCCGTTGCTTTCGCCAAACGCGAGGCGTTTCTGAAGCGTTTGAAAACGATCACCCTGATCGATGAGGTTGCGGATTTCGCGGCTTCACTGCGTGGTAAGGTGCCGATGGCGATCGCCAGTGGCGGCACCCGCATGGTGGTGGAGAAAATCCTTCACGTTGTGGGTATTTCGGACTGGTTTGACGAAGTGGTGACGGTGGATGATGTGCCGATCGGGAAACCCGAGCCGGATGTGTTCCTCTACGCCGCCCGCCTCGTCGGAGTAGCGCCAGCCAAATGTTTGGCCCTTGATGACGCTCCCTCCGGGATTCTCGCCGCCGAGCGTGCCGGGATGCAGGTGATTGCGATTCCATCGCCCTTGCTTTCGATGTCCTGCTGAGCCCAAAACCTCTGATGCTTGAAAGGAAATTGGGGATTTGAAACCAGTGGCCGCTTTCGGCGGCTTGGAAAATCATGCGAAACCATTCTGGTTGGACGGAGCGCAGTGAAGTCAAATTGAGACATTAGGTTTTCATTTTCAAATACTTGGACATTCGACTTGGCTCATCCAGAAAGTGAGTTTGCAGTTGCGGTTAATTCATTGAATTTAAATCCCCAATATCAAATTACCCCATCTCCAATTTCCTTTTCAGCTTTGGGGGTTGCGTTTCCGCCGCGAGCGGCTAAAGAAGCGGCGCGATGAAACTTTTTTCCATGCTGCTGCTGGCTGTTGCGATGTTGGGCGTCTCCTGCGAACGCCATGAGTTCGATGGACCCGATGGCACCAAACAACTCAACGAGTCTCACGACAGCCATGCGGCTCCTGCCGCGGGTCACGGTGATACCCACGAAAAACCCGCTCACTGAGCGTGCCGCCTGTAGCTCATGAAGCATTCCCCGGTTCCGGGAGAGGCTTCGAACCTGCTGATGCGGAACTCAAGCGACTTCGGCAGATAGTCCGAAGGTGATCCGGTCGGCGTTGGTGCCTCTTGTCCGCCGAACAGTGTGTGGCCAGCAAGAGTCAGGTGTAGTTCGTCGATCGCATCCATTTCCGCCAGCATGCGGATCAAGGTGCCGCCTCCCTCGCAGTGGACGTGATCCACGCCGAGTTGGGTTTTGATGGTTGTTAGGAAATCCGCCAGCGTTCCTCGATGGACCGTGACCTCCGCCGGAAACCGCAGCACGAGGGAAGGGGGCTCGCCGGTGACCAACCAGTGGATGGCACCGCCCGCCCGTTCGAACAAGGGATGGTATTCGGGAACCTCACCACTTCCTGCGACCACGCAACGCAGCGGTTGGATCTCCCTGCCCGGGCAGGTCAGGGTCATGCAATCAGCCACCAGTGTCCGCCTGCCGACGAGTAGTGCTCCGGCAGTGGCGCGAAGATCTAACAATCGATCGTGATCCGCTCTGGATGTCCATCCGGACGGAAGGCCCGCAACATCGCTGGTCTTGCCGTCGGCAGAGACCGCAAGGTTCACGGAAATCCAGGGCCGGGTTCTATCAGTGGGTGGTTTCAAGATATCAGTGGGTGCCGAAGTGGATGTTCACGCCCATACGTGCCCATGCGGTGGTGATTTCGCCTTCCAGTTTTTCGTAGTTGCCGCCGCCGAGCAGTGGCAACAGGGCAGCTTCCCCTTGCTGGCCGGCTTGAAGCCCTTGCAGGAATTTTCTGATGCGGGTTGCTTTGCCGCCATCCTCCATGTGGAAGAAATAATGCGTCACCAGCAACCCGAGAGCATAGTTGAAATTCGCGTTGAGCCCGGAAAATTCGCCGTAGGGCATGAGCAAAAAGGAATGGAGTTTCGGTGCGGCGATTTCGATGCCGATTCCACGGCCTCCGGTTCCGTCAGCCCCCCGTGCGGTGGCGTAGGCCTTGACGATATTGCCATAAATATCCGGGCTGAAGTATCCCCAGTTATAGGGAGTGATGGAAATATATTCCGCCAGTCCCTCGCTGAACCATCCTTGCGCCCCGGGAACAAAATAGCTGTTAGGTGTGAGCTGGTGCGCGAGTTCGTGAACCAGCACCTTGTTGTGACGCTTGGTATCAAGGCTGTATCCTGTTCCCACGTTCTTGAGTCCGAGACTTTCCATCGGCACGAACACGGCTCCACGGGTGAAAAATCCGCCGCTTCCGGGTTGTCCGCCCGCTGCAGTATAGGCCTCGCGGGTGCCGAACAACCGGATGTCCAGCCGACCATCGGCACCAGCCCCGCCACCCATCGATAGGGGAAGGGCTTTGGCGTATTTACGGGTCGCCTCAAACATGACGGCGAAGTTTCTCAGCGCGTCATCCGTCACCCTGGCGTCGCAGGTAAAGCGGTAACCCGGACTTTCGTAGATGTATTGTTTTTTGGCGGGATCCTCCGAGATGATTTTGCAGGCGACCGGGCCATCAAGGCGGATTTCCCGTGGCCATGGCCGTCCGAAACTTGCGGCGACCGCCTCTGCCGCGACGCCCGGTCCTCCACCCTTGAGTTGTGCCTGATCGGCGGCGCTCAGCTCGGCGACGGGCATGGTGAATTTCCGACCGTCCGAAAACATGAAGGTCGCACCGTTGCCATCCATGCTGACGAATTCCGCTTCGAAGGTGCGTCCGATCGAAGTCGTCCATGTCCGCGCGGCGACGGGCAGGGCTGAAGCAAGCATGATTCCGGAAAGGAGGATCCGTAGAGTCCGGCTGTGCATGATGAATGGTTGAGGCGGGTGAATTGAAAATCATGCGGGGTAGGGGCCGAGAAAACGGCAGCCGTTGCGATGAAGCATGTGATCCGGAGTTTCGGCGACCCATGCTTCTGTTTCCCATGCAATTGAAACATGGTATTTGCTATAAGTCTTGTGGTCGATGAATGCGGTGACGAAAACCAGGCCCGGCCGAGCTGAGGAAAAGAGATCGGTTAGTTCGTTCTTGCGTTTTTGATCGATTGGGCCATGAGAGGTGACTGCCTCGATGATAAACAGCCAATCGTTTTCGGAATCGTAAATCAGAACATCTGGGGCTTTGCCTCGTTTTGGAAGAGCAACACCCAGTTCCGCAAGGGACTCATCGTTGCTGATGATTTCTTTATTCGCGGCATCGCCAAGCAAGAGAACCTGCGGGCCCCGGACGAAGCGCGGTGTAAATTCCTCCACGATGGCGCGGATCAAGGCATTCTGTCCTCCTGCGGAAAGTTGGATGGTCGCACCATCTGGCATGCAGACGGTTTCGCGTGGAAGATCACGGTGCCGGGCTTGTAGAGCGCTTGCCGCAGGGTTCTTGCGGAACTGCTGAAGTTGTTTCTTGAAGGCCGTTGATCCAACGGTTTGAAGCAGTTTCAAGGCTTCCCCGGAAAGCTGGTAGCACCACTTGGGGCTGTTGATCGGCCTATCCAGCTTGTCGGGATTTTCAATGAGCAGGCCGTGTTGGACGAACTGGTGAACCGTTTGACGCCGAATGGTTTCCCGGGTGTTCGGGGCATAGCGGACGTCGTAATGATCGCGCATCCAGTCCATCATTTCGGTGATTCGACGGAGAGGAACACTGGCGGATTTCCATGGTATGCGTGGTCGAATATCAGCGAGGGCGAGCAGAGTTAGGGCAGAGCGTTCGTTCTGCTGCTCCCGTGGAATTCCGACGGCGATTAGAACCTCCAAGGCCTCTTTCACTCGCTTGGCCGCAGCAGTTTTCATGGTCATGCGAAGGAGGGTGCACCAAGGAGTCTCGTCATTGCAAGATCGATGGCTGTCTGGTCACTATCATCCAGTGAGACTTTTCCCAGTTGTTCCATGCTGGCGGAATCCGGGTAACGGAATGCCCGCAGGTCCGTGGCGTTGACCTGGGTGTGTCCATTGAACTGGCGGAAATACCGATCTGCCACGGAGGAGTTGAGAAAGCGGCACAGACCCTTCGCCAAGGCGACGGATAGCCCGGCACGTTTGCGGTGAAAGAAATTCAAGTGGTTTTCGAGTCCGAGTAATCCCTCAGGGAAGTCGGACGGATGAAGCACTCCGGCAACAAGGCGGCGTTTCTCTTCCTTTGAGGAAAATCGTTTGATGAGGACAAAGCGGGCGGCAGGTATTAACCAACGGCGGGTTTCGTCGTTGACTGTGATTGCTACGGGTTTTTTTCCAATCCTGGCGCCGCCGTAACCAGATGCGTCGCCAAGAGGAGGGTTCACCCGACCTGCTTTGATCGAGTGCGGATAAAGCAGAGGCACTTCATGATCACCCAGCCGTTGGGCCAACGAAGACTTCATCCGGAAATCAACGACTGGTCCCGTCGAAACTTCCAGTGCGAGTTCTTCCAGTCGGCATGGAAGTCTGTGGATGAAATCCCGGATTTTATTTGCATCGGTCCCGGTGGCGAGGTGGATGACTTTCTCGGGATCATCCGCGCAAACAAAACGATCCGCTGGAACCTTGATTTCAATCGGGCAGTCCAAGCTACCCGTTGACACCTGGATCACCGGTTGCTTGCGGTTGCTCCGGCTCAAGTGAAACAGGATATTCTCCTGCAATACCTCATCGCGACCGAAGGCCTCGGTGCGGGACTCAAATAGGTGAACCCTGTGGAAAGTGGATTTCTCCACCAAATCGCGGCGGAAGTCGCGAAAGTAGGGGCCGTTGCAGAAGCTACGCGGAGTAATGGCGGAAAGTTCGCCGCCATCGACGAGTTGGCGCAAGGCAAACCAGACGAAAGCGGCATAGAGGTTCGATGTCTCCATGCCGAGCGAGTTCAGCAACATGCGCTCTCGTGAGCGGGTGGCAATCTTGCGATAAGGAGGATTGAGAATCGCATGGGTGACTGTCGGCGGGCCCGAGTCGCCAAAAAGACCTCCATCCAACGCTGCCACGGCTCCTTCGATGTAGCTTCCTTGCCGGAGATCGATCTTTACTCGAATGCCGCCTCGTTCCAAAACCGACGCGCATGCCGCAAGGTTCTTCCGCAGGGCGGGAATGAAGGCCGTATCCATTTCCCATGCCTCAAGGGTGACTTCCCCTAGTAAGGGCAAGGATCCCTCCGCACGCAAGGCCGTCACCCGGTCCACCACTGCCGCTGTCAGAGCTCCTCCGCCCGCTCCGGGATCGAGAAGATGCAACGAGCGCCGGTTGAGACCCTTTTCGTGAAACCACCCGGCCAGAAAGCGCGCAATAGGAGGCGGGGTGAAGAACTGCCCGGCTTCATTCCGCTCTTCCCGAGTCTTCTCCACACAGCTTCGCCAGCCGCTGGAATCGGCCATTGCGAGAACTTGGGATGTGGATGGGGAGATCATGGGTTCACTTGAACAGTTTTTGAGTGATTGTCAATAAGGAATTTTGGGGAGGGGAAGCAGGGTAAATGATACGATAGCAGGAATGCCCCCAGAGAGGCTTGAACCCGTCCATGAAAGCTACATGTAAAATCCGCATTCATTCCCGGCGCTTTTCACGCATATATTCATTGTAGTAATCTCGATTATCTGGATCCGAGAAAAACTGTTTTGCTCTACGTTCTCTTTTTGTGTCGGGAACTGAATATCCCACATCACTAACACACTTTGCCATCATTATTACAATGGGAAAGGCAATTGCTGCAGTAATCAGCAGATGTCTCCACTTTTTGCGTCGAATAGCGCGCACCAAACTAAAATCAGGAATCATCCATAGAGGGACCATCTGGTCCAATTCTTGGATGTGGATCATGGATTCTCTCGAAATCCGATTGTTGAACCAAGCATGTGCGAGGAGTTCCGGTTCATACGGACCTCTCTCTTTCTTGAATATTTTGTCGATGTAAGAATAATGAAGCTTCGTCAAAATTCTATTGCTTTCTCCGAGTAACGTAGGCGTCTCGTCTTGTGCTAATCGATGCGTAGATGGCGTTGATATCTGGGCTGGTTCTATTAGAGAATCGAGAGACAACCAAGTTTGCGTTCCTTCCGCACAAACTTGTGATGATTGAGAAATTAACCCGCTGAAAAGGTCCCGTTGAATTTCTTCAAGTGAATAAGGTCCGGTCACCTCGGTTCCATCAGATATATAGTAATAGCTCATTCTCTTCGAGATCTCTGGCTTCGAGTGGGTATTAGTCTGCGTTTAGCAAGCAAGCTTAAAGTTGATTTCCTTCATTTCTAATAGTGAAACCATTGCTGCCACAATCAATCGAAAAGAGAAGCTCTGCAACGCGCTCACGACTTAATCCAACCTCGTGAGCGATATGAGCATAGAGAAAAGTCCCTGTTTTTCCATTTTTAATCTGCTTGTTGAGGTAATTTTTAATCAAATCAGCGTCACGGTTGTATGCCATATGCTCGGTAAACTTTTTTGCGTTTTTTCCTCCATAGCTACTGCGTTGAACTTCTAACATGAATTTGGACATGAGATTAAGTTGAAAAACGGGGTCAATGTGCAAAAAATGACAAAATCAGTGTGTTAATGGCCTGACCTCAACGATCTTGTAGTTCTTCCATGAGAGGGCGGGAGAAGTAGCGTTTGTATTCGTTCGGCTTCGCTGTGCTTCGCCGGGACAACCACGTTGTTTCGTAGGGATCATTCGAAGAGTTCGGAATTTAGCCCACTTTGGCGGATCATGGAGCGCACGGTTCCGATGGGATGTCCTTAGTTCATGCGATGGCGAGTTCTCCCACAGTGACGTTGGTGATGTGCTCGTTGGGCGGAAGGTCTTCAAGATAGAGTTCGATGGCTTCTCTGAGGTTGCGGATGGCTTCCTTTTCGGTGGACCCGAAGCTTGAGACGTCAAAGTCAAGGCACTGGACGACGAAGTCGTCATCTTCCCGGTAAACGGTGTAATGGAAGATTCTCATGGGCGTTGAAGGTGTTTGACTGCCTGAAGGCTGGAGATGCCGGAGTCGAAAGGCAAGGTGGAAGGTTTGCTTCGGTGAGACGGGAAGTGCGTGATTCCGACCCTCGCCGCGTCAGGCGTTACGGCGCTGGAGAAAGAGATCGATGCCATCGACGAGGGCGAGCCAGCTTGCTTCGATGATGTTTTCCGAGACGCCCACGGTTCCCCAATCATTGTGGCCGTCGGAGGTGACGACCAGTACGCGGGTTTTGGAGGCGGTGGCATCGTGACCTTCGATGATACGGACCTTATAATCGACGAGTGAAATCTCCGAGATTTCCGGGTAGAAAGGCAGCAGTGCCTTGCGCAGTGCGAGGTCAAGCGAGTTGACCACGCCGCGTCCGGCGGCGATGACGAGTTCCGTAGTTCCATCCACCGAGAGTTTCACCGTGGCCTCGCAAACCGGCGGGTGGCCGTCGCTGTATTGGCGGAAGCTGGTGTGATATTCATTGAGAACAAAGGAGGGTTTGTAGTTGCCCAGTTCGCGGCGGATCAGGAGTTCGAGTGATCCACCGGCGGCTTCATAAGAGTAGCCGGAGTTTTCCAGTTCTTTGACGCGTTTGAGCACGGCCATGGCCTGTGGAGATCCTTTTTCCAGCGGCAGTCCGAGTTCATCCGCTTTGATCAGGATGTTGGCTTGGCCGCTGAGTTCTGAAACGAGGATGGTTTGTTCGTTGCCAACGCTGGTCGGCTCGATGTGCTCGTAACTGCGGGCGATCTTCTGCACCGCATTGACGTGCATGCCGCCCTTGTGGGCGAAGGCCGTGCGACCGACGAACGGCGCACGGGCGAAATGCGGGTTGTTAGAAACCTCGTCGACGTAATACGAGAGATCGCGGAGTTTTCCGAGGTGGGGAACCACGGGAATTCCCATCTTCAGTTGGAGGATGGGGATGACGGACGTAAGGTTGCAATTTCCGGTGCGTTCGCCGTAGCCGTTGATGGTGCCTTGGATCTGGATGGCTCCGGCGGCCACCGCAGCCATGGCATTGGCCACGGCCAGTTCGGAATCATTGTGGGTGTGGATTCCGATGGGTGTGCCCGGCAGGCGCGCGGTGACGGCCAGGCAGATTTTCATGATTTCAGACGGCAGGGTGCCGCCGTTGGTATCACAAAGCACGAGGCACGAGGCACCACCCTCTGCGGCGGCCACCAAGGTATCGAGCGCGTGCGTTGGAGAGTCCTTGTAGCCATCGAAGAAATGTTCGGCGTCGTAGATCACTTCGCGGCCGTGCTTCACCAGATGCGCCACGGTATCGTGGATCATCGCCCGGTTTTCCTCCACGGTGGTGCGCAGGACTTCGGTGACCTGCATTTCCCAGCTCTTGCCGAAAATCGTGACCACAGGGGTTTCCGCATCGAGTAACAATTGGACCTGGGGATCGTTCTCCACCGCCGTGTCCGCCCGGCGTGTCGAACCAAAGGCAGCAAGCTTGGCATGCTTGAGATTGAGTTTTTTAGCCGCTTGGAAAAATTCGATGTCCTTGGGATTCGAGCCCGGCCACCCGCCTTCGATGTAGTGAACGCCGAAATCGTCGAGGCGCTCGGCAATCCGCAATTTATCGAGGCCGGACAATTGAAAGCCCTCACCCTGCGTGCCGTCACGCAGCGTAGTGTCATACAGGAATATGGATTTGGCGGTCATCGCGTGGGGCGGGACGCTAGTTCACCGGGGACTGACAAGCAAGACAGAAAGGGCCTTTGAGGTTCCGGTTGACCCCGTTGTCTCGATCAGCTTGACTCATCGCATCGCAAAATTTCATGGAAATCCGCAATAAATCGATCCTATTGCCCATCCTTGCCCTCGGGGTCGGCGCCGTGATTTATCTGGCCATGAAAGACCGGTCATCCCCTGTTAAAGGTGGCGGCAACAGCGGTAAACCCACTCAATCCGAGTCGGTCATTGCTCCAGATGACAAGGTTCACCCTACCTACGCCGGCTCTGCCTCGTGCAAGGAATGCCATGAAAAGGCTTATGCCGGATGGGAGAAATCCAACCACGGCCTCGCCGAACGCAATGTCCGCATGGACATGGATGAAAAGGCGTTTTCTCCGAAACAAACGCTCGTTCACGGCAAGGACACCTCCGAGACCTTCGTGGATGCGGCCGGACTCGTGAAAGTCCTCACCCGCGGCCTCGACAACCAGCGGCACGAGTATCCGATTGTTAGAATCATCGGCAACAATCCTCTGCGCCAGTTCCTGGTCCCCGCGCCGGGCAACCGCCTGCAGACCTGCGATGTCAGCTACGATCCGAAGAAGAACGAACTCTTCGACGTTTATGGTAACGAGGAGCGCAATCCTGGCGACTGGGGCGCGTGGACCGGTCAGGGCATGAACTGGAACGCGATGTGCGCCGCTTGCCACAACACCCGCCTGCGTAAGAACTACGACCCGCAAACCGATACCTATCACACCGCGATGGCGGAAATGACCGTCGGTTGCGAGGCATGTCACGGGCCGATGAAGGATCACGTGGATTGGCAGAAGAAGAAACCGCTGGTGGATCCACCCAAGGACCCCACGATCCGCAAGTTTTCCAAGGACCAGATGCTCGATACCTGCGGAGCCTGCCACGCCCGTCGCGGCGAACTCACCGGCGACCTGATCCCCGGCGAGTTGTTTTCCGATCACTTTTCCCTCACCGTCACTAACGAAACCGACACCTACCATCCGGATGGCCAGGTGCGCGATGAAAACTACGAATACACCTCGTTTCTATCAAGTCGGATGCACCACGTCGGCATCCGCTGTGTCGATTGTCACGACCCCCATACCGGCAAGAGGTTGTTAGATGGAAATGCGCTCTGCATGAAGTGTCACGGTGGCGGCACCCAACCTCCGGCTCCCTTCATCATTCCTACCCAGCACGGTCATCACAAGCAGGACAGCAAGGGCAATGATTGCACCGGATGCCACATGCCGATCACCACTTACATGCAGCGCCACCCGCGCCATGACCACGGATTCACCATTCCAAACCCGCAGCTCACCATCGACTTCGGCATCCCCAACGCCTGCAACCGCTGTCACAACGACAAAGACACGGATTGGGCGCTCAAGAGCTCCAAGGAATGGTATGGCGATAGGCTCCTCAGACCATCCCACACCCGTGCCATCCTGATCGCCCAAGCACGCCGTGGCGACGACTCCGCCCGTGAAGGTTTGATCGGGATGCTCAAAACCGAGCAAATCCCAGCATGGAAGGCCACCGCGTGTCACCTCCTCGCCCGCTGGGTGATGGACCCGGAAGTGACGCGCGTCCTGCTCGATCAGTTCTATCAATCCAGTCCGCTCGTTCGCGAAGCCGCTGTCCGCACCCTTGTCTATCAGACCCGGCAGGAAAACACGACCGTGATCAACGCCATCAAATCGCTTTTGGATGACCCATCCCGCTCCGTCCGTATCGCGGCGGCATGGGCGCTTGTTCCCACGCTCGATCTTAACTCCCGCGCCGGAAAGGAACTGGTCCACATGCTCGACCTCAACTCCGACCAACCCACCGGGCGGATGCAACTCAGCCAATTCGCCTTCCTCCGGGGGGACGCCGCAAGCGCCATCAAACAAATCCGCAAAGCCATCCTTTGGGATCCCAACTCGCCGCCATTCCATCACGACCTCGCCATCATGCTTAGCACCACCGGCGATACCCCAGGTGCGATCAAGGCGCTCCAGGATGCCATTCGTCTCGACCCGCGTGAGGCGGAATACCGCTACAAGCTCGCTCTCGCCCTCAATGAAACCGGCGATATCGCGAAGTCAGCAGCCGCTCTGGAAAAAACCGTCGAACTCGATCCCACCCGTGCCCGCGCATGGTATAACCTCGGTCTGGCCCGCAGTGGAATGAACCAACCGAACGAAGCTGTTGCAGCGCTGGTCAAGGCGGAGTCCGCGGATCCGACGGATGCCGCCATCCCCTACGCCCGCGCCACCGTTCTCGCCCGCATCGGCCGGCGTGACGAAGCGATTTCCGCCGCCAACCGTGCCCTTCAACTGCGCAGGGATTTTCCGGAAGCTTTCCAGTTGATCCAGTCGCTTTCCCGTTAGATATAACCTCCGCCATCATTTCCCATGTCTGACAAAACACTGTTTGAAAAAATCTGTAACAAGGAAATCCCCGCCACGATCGTGTTTGAAGACGACCGCTGTGTGGCCTTCCGTGACATATCGCCGCAAGCACCGGTGCATGTGTTGGTGGTGCCGCGCAAGCCAGTGACCCGGGTGGGTCTGGCGGAAACGGGTGACGAAGCCTTGCTCGGTCACCTTCTGCTCACCGCTGCCGCGGTCGCCCGGAGCGAGGGTATTGCGGAATCCGGATACCGGCTTATTATCAACAACGGTGCTGACGGCGGCGAAGCTGTGCCTCACCTGCATGTCCACCTGCTGGGTGGTAGGAAACTCGAATGGCCTCCAGGCTGAAAAAAACCATGATTCCCAAACCATTTATTCTTCTGATCGGGGTGTTGACCTCATGTGCGCCCTTCGGCCAATCCAAGCCCGCCGCCACCAGCGCCCAGCTACGCCGCGTGGTGCTGGTCCATGGATTTCTGGAAACCGGCAGCACCTTCGCCCTGCTTCAGGATCGTCTCGAAAACCAGGGAGTGAAATGCATCGTGCCAAGACTCATCCCGTCGGACGGGCGCGGAGGTCTGAAAAAACTTGCCGAGGGGCTCAAGCGCGACATCGATGCGGCCTATGGCACCGAAGAACCCATCAGCATCGTGGCCTTTAGCATGGGCGGGATTGTCAGTCGCTATTATCTCCAGAATCTCGGCGGTGCCAAACGCTGCGAAACCCTCATCACCGTGGCGTCCCCCCATCATGGCACCAAAGCCGCCTACATCTATCCATCGCAAGGCGCGGAGGAAATGCGGCCGGGTAGCCGGTTTTTGAGCGATCTCCAGCAATCGGAATCCAATCTCGGCAATATGAAAGTGATTTCCTACCGGACCCGGCTGGATCTGATCATCCTGCCGTCCACCAGTTCCATCTGGGAGCGTGCCGAAAACATCGAACATCCGTCGCTGCTGCACCCACTCCTGCTCACCTCCCCGAAAGTGCTCAAAGACATCGAGCGCAGAATCTTGGAGAGCGAAAGCTGAGAATCCAGCCATCACGAAAATTTCCAAAAATCCTCTTGCCCAACCCGAGGTCCATCGATAATCCTCCGCCCACCCGTAAGGGGCGTTAGCTCAGTTGGTAGAGCACTTGCATGGCATGCAAGGGGTCAGCGGTTCGAATCCGCTACGCTCCACCACCTTTATTTTCAAAGGGTTATAAAATTCAACAAGTCTAGGTAACCCCTAAACTAACCCCCAAAGTCAAACTCTGGGTATTGTCATCCGTGACACTGGCATCTCGCAGACTTGGTGTTTGGGAGTATGGTTGTTGGCGTGAAGATAGCGTTACGCCTTCTTGAACTCTCGTTCTCTAGGGCTGAAAAGCCCGGAAGCCACCACCACAATACCAAGGATCCGTTGCGCAGGCCTGATACAATGCCGTCTGCCAGCTGTTTAGATGAGAAGCCTTGCGTGAGCGCCACTCTCGATCAAGGTGAGACCTCACCGCCGCAGCGGAACCGGCTGTGAATAAATCCTCGAGAGCTCCCTTGATCCCGGAAAGTTCTTCCGATCCATTCGTGATAAAGACGGTCGCCAAATCCAACGTCTTGAAGTGGTGAGATATTCTCGATTTCTTCGTGGGAGACCAATGTCCCGGCGGAGCAGCAAAATACTCTACCGATACCTGCGTCCCCTGAATGATTCTGGCGTAAAGCCACTGATCGTCGTCAAACTTGTCAAAGTATGGGTGAACGATGAGTTCTATTTTCGATCTTAGCATGAGCATGACGAAGAGAACGACGACGAGCGCGATGACGACGATGATCGTCACTACCACCAATACCAATGCAGCCTCAACTGCTGGCGCTCGTGAATCAAGTCGGCACAAGAGGCGAATTAAACTTGGCAGAGTCATTTTTTCGCCATAAGTGGCGACTTGAATTAAATCGCCATTAGTGACGAATCAGCTTGCTATATTGATTTAATTCGCCATATATGACGCGTTATGAAGATTTCGCCGCAACTGACCGATGAGGCCGTGCTCAAAGAATTGGGCGGTCGTCTGGCCGGTGCACGCATTGAGCACAACCTGACGCAGGCAGCGCTGGCGGAAAAAGCGGGAGTGTCCAAGCGGACCGTCGAGCGGCTGGAATCGGGGGAGGTGGCGACGCAGCTCTCGGTTTTTCTTCGGGTCTGCCGTGCGCTCGGTTTGTTGGAGCGATTTGAGACGCTGCTGCCGGAACCGGTGCCCGGCCCGATGGCGCAATTAAAGCAAGCGGGCCGGAAGCGTCAGCGGGCGACGGGAAAAAAAGCAGGGCCTGACAAGACGAAAAAATGGACGTGGGGTGAGCCGGTATGATCGCGAAAGTCCAGCTTTGGGGCCGGACGATCGGCGCGGTATCACTCGCCGAAGGGCGCGACGTGGCGGCATTTCAATACGACGCCGAGTTTGCTCGCAGCGGAATCGAACTGTCGCCACTGACGATGCCTTTGAACGATCGGGTGTATGAATTTCCTGCGCTGCCGCAGAATACCTTTCACGGACTTCCGGGGCTGCTGGCGGATTCGCTGCCGGACAAATTCGGCAATGCTCTGATCGATGCATGGCTGGCGACGCAGGGTCGGACGTCGGAGAGTTTCAATGCGGTGGAGCGGCTATGCTACACCGGCACGCGCGGGATGGGTGCGCTGGAATTTACGCCGGTGCTGGGGCCGAAGCCGCGCAAGCCGTCGAAGATTGAGATTGATGAGCTGGTGCGGCTTGCTGGCGAGGTGCTGACGCATCGCGGTGATTTGCAGGGACATTTTCACGAGGCCGGGAAGGAAAAAGCGCTGCGCGACATCTTGAGCGTGGGCACCTCGGCTGGGGGTGCGAGGGCCAAGGCGGTGATCGCGTGGAATCGCATGACGAACGAGGTGCGCTCGGGCCAGATCGCGGCGGGCGAGGGTTTCGATTACTGGCTGCTGAAATTCGACGGCGTGGCGGGCAACAAGGACAAGGAACTGGAAGACCCGAAGGGTTATGGCGCGATTGAGTTTGCGTATCACCTAATGGCGAAGGCGGCGGGCATTACGATGAGCGAGTGCCGGTTGCTGGAGGAAAACGGTCGCCGTCATTTCATGACGCGGCGCTTCGATCGCCTCGCGGGTGGAGCGAAGCTGCACATGCAGTCGCTCTGTGCGCTGGCGCATTTCGATTTCAACCAAGCCGGAGCCTATGCCTACGAGCAGGCGTTGCTTACGATCCGGCAGTTGAAGCTGCCGATGGCCGCGGTGGAGGAGCAGTTCCGGCGGATGGTCTTCAACATCGTGGCGCGGAATCAGGATGATCATGTGAAGAACATTGCGTTCCTGATGAACCAGCAGGGCGAGTGGTCGCTCGCACCGGCCTTTGACGTGACTTACAGCTACAACCCCTCCGGCTCATGGACCGCCCAGCATCAGATGACGCTGAACGGAAAGCGCGACGGTTTTGCGCTGGAAGATTTCGAGGTGTGTGCGAAAGCAGCGGTGATGAAGCGGGGCCGCGCCGCGAAGATCATCGAGGAAGTGCAGGCGGCGGTGCAGCGCTGGCAGGAGTTTGCGGCGGAGGCCGGGCTCACGCCAGAATGGCAGGATAAGATCGCAAAGACCCATCGACTGACATTTCCGAAAAAATGAAGCTGGATGATTTGAGCCGTGAAGAACTTTACGAAAAGGTTTGGTCCAAGCCTGGCATCAAGCTTTCGAAGGAATTCGGCATGTCGGACGTGGCCATCGCGAAGCGCTGCCGCAAGTTGAATATCCCGAGGCCCCCACGCGGCTATTGGGCTAGGATTGAGGCCGGGCAACGTCCGAAACGGTCCCCATTGCCTCCAGACTCCGAGCAGGCATTGATCAAGAAAGTCCGCGAATTCAAGGATCAAAGCCTGAAGTTGCCAGAGGAATCCGCACCTCTGCATGCCCTGGCTGCGGAATTTCTCAAAGCAGCGCAATCCGCCAGCTTGGGTTACGACAAGAAGCGAATCCATCTCCGGGAGCGTCCGTTTCCCGAGACGGAAATCAGCAAGGGAATGGTGCTGCGTGCGGCGCAAGCGTTTCATGTGTTGCTTCAAGTGGTGGAACCGCCGGGCATCCATTTTCGCCGCTCACAGAGTTCGTATGATGGAGGGCATTTTAGGAAGGGAAACGACCGTCTCCATTTCAAGATCGAAGAGAAATTGGTAGCCAAGCCAGAGACGGGTGGACGACGCCAGACTTATTACGCGAATTCGCAAGAAAACACGGTGCCCTGCGGTTTTCTAACATTCACCTTGAAGACTTCGCGTTACGGTTCGTCCGGCCTCGAAACTTGGGAGGAGAACGACAAAAATTCGTTGGAAAAGGTTCTGGCGGAGATGGCCAAATACATCTGCAACTACTACATGGAGGCTCAGAAACAACGGGAAGCAGAACTGATCGAACGTGCGAAGCAGCGGGTGGAGTCGGAACGTCGGCATCAGGAGTATCTTCGGGCAGAAGCGATCCGCCGCAGCAAAGAGGCCGAGGAAAAGCATGCGAAAGCGCTGGAATTGGCCGAGCAGCAACGCCGGGATGATCTGGTCAAGGCGGCCGAATGGTGGCAGTTGCATCAGTCTGTGGCAGGTTTCATCGCAGAGTGCGAACAACGCTGGCTCGCTGCGCAAGGCGGCGAATTGACGGATGAACAGAAGCATTGGATGACGTGGGCGCGAGCCGAGGCCGGAGCATTGTCGCCGTTTGAAACCGGTTATCCTGACCCACTCGCAGATGGAGGATTTGATCCGGCGTCAGTGGCGTTTGGAGGTCCTTATCCTGCGACACGGAAGTTTCCGCGCCCTCCGACGATGCCTGAAATTCCCGCCCCTGTGGTGGTCAAGTCAGGCTATGAATCATCCAGTTACCAGCCTCCACCTCCAAGCCGTTATCCATTCTGGCTCAAACATCCGCGCCGTTAGATCATGATCACCGAAGACCAACTCGAACAACTCGCCATCCAGTGGTTTCAGGACACGGGGTGGAATTACGTCCATGGCGCGGTGATTGCGCCAGAAGGCGTGGCGGCGGAGCGGGAGGATTAGCCCGTGAAAATCGAATCCCACCATAATGCTTCGTTTGTGATCTACGACCTTGAAACCACCGGGCTGTATCCGAACGAGGACGAATTCATTCAGATCGCGGCGGTTCGTTATCAGGAGGGCTGCATCATCGCTGAAGATTCGTTTTTTAGCTTTGCCCGGCCGCGTCGGCCGATTTCATCCTTCATTGAGAGCTACACCGGCATCGGCAACCGCCATGTCGTCGGAGCGCCGCGCCCGGAAGAGGTTTTGTGCAGCTTTGCGCAATGGGCCGGAGATGCCACTCTGATCGCGCACAACGGCCTGCGCTTCGACTCCAAGTTCCTCGCCGCCACCTGCCAACGACATGGACTACCTACCCGAGAGGTGGATTGCATCGATTCTATCCATATTTCAAAAATGCTCTTCGGTAAAACACGTGGCACCGGACATTCGTTGGATTATGTGAAGTCTCGCCTTGGACTGCAAGATACCAGCCTCCGCCGCCACGACGCGCGGGGTGATGTGGACATCCTCGGGCGGGCGGTGGTCTCTATGTGCCAAAGGCTCGGACTCGACGTCGCGATGACCGGCGTGCCGCGGCACCAGACGCTCTTGCCGCAGATGCTCGCTGAGCCTCATTGAATTACCCGCTTGAATTCACCAAAGATTCACTGGTGCTTCATCATGCCGCCATCGTGTGGTGCGAACGTTCGCCCGCTATGAAAGAAAACATTGTGATTCCTATCAAAATTGAACGCGTGAAAATTTGGTTCCGGAGGGCGCTGGAAACAGCGACATGGCTGATCTGCCTGGGCTTGCTGGCGGCGAGCGTGGTCGTTGCTACGGGATCCGCTCTGCTCTGGCTCGTATCAGGCTCCGAAGTCATTCTCGCGCTCGGTCTCGGCAGCGGCCTGCTGCTGGGTCTGGCCGGGGTGTGGCACCTGCTTCGCAAACTCGACCGCGCCGTCCATCAACTGCGGTGTGATATGCCGGTTGCCTGACGGGAGTATCGGAGCGCTGCCAAAGACGCTGGTTTATCACTCCTCATTCCCACCATCTTCAGGTCCTCCGTTGGGCCAGGCTTCGGCCAAGGCTCTCATGCACAACCTCGCTGAGGATGGCTGGTGTGGCGGCTCATCACCCAAGGTAGCCCGCAGGCGGGGCAACCTTGGGCTTTGCGACGGAATCCCGTTGGGATTCAAGAGGAACCCATTCCAACGGTGCAACGGGCTTTTGAAACGAAGCCCGGGATTACCCGAGGCGCGAGGGTTTGCCTCAGGATGTGCAACCAGAAAGAAAGCCCCTGACGGCTATCGTCCGATGAAATTCCGGATCAGTCGCAGGCCCGCATCCTGGCTTTTTTCCGGGTGGAACTGGCAGGCGAACAAATTCGGCATTTCGATGGCGGCGGCAAAATCATCCTCACCATAGGAGGTCGTCGCGGCGATGACGCCGCGTTCCTTGGGCACCGGGAAATACGAATGCACGTAGTAGAAATACGGTTCCTCACCCAGTCCGGCCCAGATTGGAGATTGCGGGTTTGTCGGGGTCACGGAATTCCACCCCATGTGCGGAATCTTTAGCCCCGGAGTCCGGGTGAAAAAGCGGCAATGGCCCGGCACGATCCCCAGTCCTTCCACTCCTGGTGACTCCTCGCTGGAATCAAACAGAATCTGATAGCCGAGACAGATGCCGAGGTAGGGTTTTCCTGCGGCGACCCAGTCGCGGATGACGGTTAGAAATCCGCGGTCGCCCAGTTGCGCCATGCAATCGCCGAAGGATCCCACGCCGGGAAGCACGAGGTGGGTCGGAGAATCCAGATCATTCGCCGTGGCGGCGATCGACGGTTCCACGTCCAGGGCGCGCAGGGCATTGCACACGCTGCGGAGGTTGCCCGCACCGTAATCGATGAGAGTGACGTTCACAGCGCTTCCTTGGTGCTGGGGATTCCGATCACGCGGGGATCACGTTCGCAGGCATCCCTCAATGCCCGGGCAAGGCCCTTGAAAACCGCCTCGGCGATGTGGTGGCCGTCGCGGCCGTATAACAACTCGACGTGGATGTTGGCGCGCAGGTTGCAGGCCACGGCGCGGCAGAACTCCTCGATCAGGGTGAATGGCATGTTAGGTGCCGACGGTGTGCCCGCCGGAGCGCGGAATTCCAAATGCGGGCGGTTGCTCAGATCCACCACGACACGCACCAGTGTTTCATCCATCGGCAGATACGCGCAACCATAACGGCGGATGCCCTCCTTGGTGCCCAGTGCCTCGCGCAGGCAATCGCCGATGACGATGCCGGTGTCTTCGATGGTGTGATGGAAATCCACGCCGATGTCGCCGACGGTTTTTACCGTTAGATCGAACAGGCCGTGTTTTGAAAACAGCGTGAGCATGTGATCGAAAAACGGGATTCCGGTATCGATTGAGGAAACGCCGGAACCGTCGATGTCGATGGACAGGTTGATCGAGGTTTCAGCGGTCTTGCGGTTGCGGGAGGCTTTGCGGGATGTGGCCATGAGCGGAGCTTGGAGTGGGAATCAGAGTTTGATGCCCTTTTCACGGGCGGTGTCTGTGAGGATGGTAATATATTTTTTTCCCACACCGGCGGTCTCCGCGGCTTTGATTGCGCTAGTGACGGCAGCCTTGTTCTCGCCACCTTTCTGGATCTCGATCAGTGCTTCACGAAACAATTTTCCACCATCCCCGAGTGTCGTGTTTTTCGGTGCGCTGAGTCGGGTGAGTTCCAGTCTGCCAAATGTTAGGGTGTCGTCCAGCGACGGCTTTAAGAAGGGATCGGGGGTGACCCAGCCGATGGCGGTATCCTTTTCCTGCTTGAGACGGATGGTGAGGGCGGATGTTTCCTCGCTGATCGCTCTTTCCGTGATGGTGCGATCTGAGGTGGTCATTCGCTCCAGTCCTGCGAGGCGCTCTTTGGATCGGGTGTCAAAGGAGGTCTGCAACAGCTCGACCTCGCGCAGGTATGCATTGATGACCTGAATGATGAAGGGAAGAAGAGTGGAGTAGGCGCTGGTGTTTTTGAATTCACGCTCAAACTCGCTGAACGTCCGCAATGCCTTGAGCGTCTGCCCGTCCTTGGCGAGCGCCCGGATTTTAATTTCCTGGATGCGTGAGTCGATGTCATAAGCATTGGCCCGGTATTCGGAGGGAGGAATCATTTTGCCGTTCATCTTGATGCCGCCGGTAAGAATTTCATCGGCTTCGGATTTGAGTGTGGCGAGGATCTCCCTAGCGTTTTTTGATTTCACGCTTCCTTTGTGGGTCACGAGGAATTTTTCCACTTTGGCGATTCTGGCGGTGTATTCCACGGGAGTGAGCATGTCCGGCACGGGGATGAGATTGGCAACGCCCTCAAATGCCGTGAGATCCGGTTGCGAGGGCTCGATTTTGGTCACATCCGCTTTGGCCAGTGTCCGTTCGTCTTTGATGGTTTTAGTGACCTGAACCTCCACCACATACGAAGTCGGATCCTGACGAATGATGGTTCCTTCGTATTTAGTACCGTCGTTCATGATGAAAATATCCGCTGAAACGGGAAGCGCGGCTGATGCGAGGCAGAGCCAATAAGTGATGGACCGAATTTTCATGGTTGGGATAATGATTACGGAATCGATGTCGCGTAGGTTTTGGGTTGTTGATGGAGAAATGGTTAGTTAGCCTGGGCGGGAAGTAGCGCCGTGCGCAGTGCTTCCGGAGTGGTCACCATTTGGGGCGTTCCTCCGCCGGACAAAACCTTGACCGTGCCGGCGGGGATCTGATCCTGCGGGCTTGCGGAGCGGCGCTGAATCACGCGGAGAGGGAGTTGCTCAACAGCGAGTTTGAGAGCGGGGGAGAGTCCTTCGCCCATGATCACCACCATCTTGTAGTGACGGGCGAGGGTGGCGAGCAGGAGATCGGTGTGGAGCACGGGTTTCTCAAGGATGTAGGTGGGCATGGGCGTGGCAAGCGCGCTGAAACTCTGCACCAGCGGTCTGCCGATTTCGGCCAAGCGGCATTCGGCCATCGACACCAGCCCGGCCGTGGAATCGTCAAACAACATCACCAGATCGGTGACCGGAAGATCGATGATTTTTGCATCATCCGGACATTCCTTGAGGAAATCCTTGGCGGTGAACAATTCGGTTGCGGATGTGGCAAGGTCTTCCGCCCAAACGAGCCATTGTTCATCGGAAGTGATCGCCGCGACATCAAGGGACGCCTGCATTGCCAAGGCATAGATGAAAGCCCTGCCCGCTCCTATCGATTCTGGCGTATCCTTGGAAAACATCCGGATGCGGGCTCCGACACTGAAGGTTTCGCGGGATTTTTTGATCAGCGTGATCGCCTTTTCACGATAGGACGCATCACCTGTAGTCGCAAAGGCCGCAGCATAGGCGCTCACCATGCGCAGTGAGGCCCCGGCATGGGGGTTGACGTCCAATGGGATCTTGCCGATGCGGGCTTCACGGGTCGCCAGCAGTTTGGTCTTGGCCGCATCGAACCTTGGTTTGAAAACCTCGATGGACACCCCCTCGTCCGCAGCGATTTCAGCCATCGGTTTGTCAAGCCCGAGCGTGTTGCAACGGAAGAATTCGCGGCGGGGATCCACATCGGACGGGAGATTTCCCAAGCCTTTCATGCCAGTCGCCTTGATCCACCAGGTGGCATCTGCGGGCGGTAGAAGTTTTTCAATATCCTCCACGCTCCACATCCACTTTTCCGCAGGGGTGGGAACTGAAATCCCCATGGAAAACAAACCCTCGGGGGTGAGGTAGTTCTTCTCGGCAAAGGCAATCACACCCAAGGCGGCATCCAGAGCCCGCGGTTCCCTGGTCGCCCGATATGCCTCGAACAAGGTTTCCGCCACGCGGGCTTGGGCCGGACAATCGCGGGTGAACGAAGGTAGATCCCACGTCGTCCCCTTGCGAGATTGGAAAACACCGCCGTCGAGAGGATCGAACATCGGGCTGGGCAGCAGATCTTTGAGGAGTTCGCGGGTGGTTTTCAGGCAATGGCTGCGCACATCCGCCGGCAGTCCTGGATGAACGGAGGACGTTGCCAGCAATCCCAGAGAACTGCATGGAAACAATCCGCCGGTCTCGTCAAAAGTTCGTGAGTAGGCATCATACAACGATGATAACTGGCGCAGGCTGCGCACGACATCGGTAGCGGGTTGGTTGCTGGTGACCCGTGAGATTTTGCGCGCCTCGAAGCGTTTTCGGCGGTTGGCATTGTCCATGGCGCTGTTTTTCAACACATAGTCCCATGAATCCGACCACATCTGGGAGACCATGGTGTGGGATTGGTTGAACATGGCGACCACGCCATCTGTCTCTGACTGATTGACCGGTATCCATGCCACCGGATTTCCCTCATGGGTCATCCACAGGAACAAGGGTGGGCTCAAGGGTTGCTTGATTTCCGCGCAGAGGTCCGCAGTGAGGAGTCCCATTTCGCGGGTCGCGTCGCCATCGACCAGAACGGGGATATAGTGATCGTTGATTTCCGAGACACATGAGGAATCGCGGGTCAGGGAATCCAACGCTGTTTGAAATCCGGGCTGCTGGGGCATCACGATCACACAAAAAAGCAAGCGGCGGGACTCCCTGGCCATGGTCATGGTCGCCCTGGTCCATGGCTGCCAATGGATCGGAGAAGACGCCTGGTTTTGATAAAGCGCGCCGGGCAGGCTGCTAATTCCCTGACTTTGCAAATCCGGAGCTACTACCGGCAGAGAGATGTTTCCGCCGATCTCCATCGGTTTTTCTTTCCGGCAGGATGCGGAAAAAAGAACCAAGCCGCAGAGTGCCTGTGCAATCCACGTCTGAAGCAGCATTCTTCGAAATTTCATGATCAATGGTGAGCCCGTCTCTTCGGAGGTGGAATTCCCTCTTGCGAGCGCATTATGAAGAAAAGACTTCCGATGTTGCAAGCTGAAGCTACCATCCGGCAACAATTACTGCCGCCGCGTGATCAATATCGCAGTTTCCAGCCAAAAAGGAGGCGTGGGTAAAACCACTGTTTCCATCAATCTTGCCCACGCCTTCGCCCGTGCGGGCGTCCGGACCTTGCTCGTCGATGCCGACCCGCAAGGCTCAGTGGGTTTGTCTCTCACTCGTCAATCGCGGCTATTGGCCGGATTTTACGACTTTCTCAAGGATCCGAGCACACCGCTGGAACGTCTGATTGTGCCGACCCGCTTGGAAACCTTCGCGCTGGTTGCCAGCGGCCAGGCCAGCGATTATGAAGCGGGCGGTGGGATCGGGGCGCACCTTTCACGGGTCAGGGATTTTCTCCATGCCGTTGCCGGACGTGGCTATGATCTCTGCATCATGGATACCGCCGCCGGGCTTTTCGGTGTCACCGGCGATGTGGTCTCATCCAGTGATGCCATCATGATCCTTCAACAGGCGGAGCCTCTGGGAATCCGATCGGTTCCCAAATTGTTGGAGGGCTTGAACCGGATGCGGGTGATGAATCCCCGCCTCAGCATCCTTGGCGTATGCCTTACCATGGTGCAGCACGATCTGATCGAAAGTACCGAAGCTGCCGCCGCTTTGCGCCAACTGCTTCCTCCGGAAATGGTTTTTCAGACACAAATTCCGCGTAACCCGTTATTTGTTCGGGCCAGCGCCCGAGGACTGCCGATCGGCGCGATGGAGGAAGGTGCGGCTGTCCAAGCCGTATTCGACAGACTCCGCGTGGAAATCGAAGACAAACTCCAACCCGGTGACGCCCGTCGCGTTTAGCCCGTCTGATGGAACTGATCGACCCATGGCTGGATACCGCAGAGGTTCGTCGCCTCGCCGAGTTGTTGATGAAACCCTCCCGTCACCCGGTGGGGGCTCTCCCCGAGGCTGGATTTGAGGCGGGTTTCTTGGGTTATACCACTACCGAGCCCGCTGTGGTGGCGGAAGAATCCCAAGCCGCCACTCCAGCCCCTGCTGAGGAAACCGTTACCCAAGCCGATCCGGAACCGCTTCCAAGCGCTGCCCGCAGCCCGTTCCTCGATATCATTCATCATTTCCGTGATTGGATGAGAGAGCATTTTTCGGCGAAGGAAATGTTCATTCTGGACCGGCAAGGAGAGGTCATTTACGACGAGAGTCATCACGGTCGCCTGCATTTTCTGGCCCGTAGCCTGGCACTAGCCCCCCGCCGTCCCGGATCATTCGCTGGATACGTGCATATCAAAATCCGCGCGGGTGCCACGCTGGAAGTCATCCCTGTGGAACCCCCCAACGGTTATCTTATACTCGGCGCGGTGGTTCCGGGAGCGTTGTCGCCCGCCGCCGTCACCGCAGTGATGGAGGCTATGATTCTTGTCGCCGGAGCGCAAACCCCAGTTCGCCCCATCGGGCAACCCGTTTAAGTGAAAATGAGGATTGAAATTTGACACCATAGGTGTTCGTAGTAGTCGTTCGAGGTTGGCATTTCCTCTGCTGCCTTCGAGATTCCATATTTTTTACCGCCATGCACACGATCAAACGCGCGTTTTTCTGGTTGTCCGGAGCCGGCACCGAGACTCTTGAACAATGCCCGAAGTGGGAGCAGCGGAAATATGTGGCCTTCGGCGCCACCGTGCTGGTCCCCTGTGCGTTCGCCTTCATCGCCTGCGCCTACGCGCTCTCGACTCTCACCGACAACGCCCGCGTCATCTACCCCGTTGCGTTGGTATGGGCGTTTATCATCATGACCATCGACCGAGCGCTGTTGGCCGGATACCGGGCCTACACCTCGGTGTTCCGCAAACTTTCGCAATTCTCGCTGCGTATGGTGGTGGCCATCCTGATGGGCGTTACCATCGCCCACCCGCTGGTGCTGCTCTTGTTCCGCGATACGATTTCCTCTGTGGTCGAAAAAGACCGTGCCGCGGAAATTGAAGTCGCACGCGCCGGATTCGAGAAGGAGAAGAAAAATATCCGCGGCCAGGTTGCAACGCTCGAAGCCAACATCGCCGAGCAGCAGAAGAAGTGGAACGAATCCTTTCAAGCAAAATTCCTGCTTCAGGAAAACGAAGATGCCGCCGCCGCCATCCCCGGTCTAACCGCCTCTCAGCAGATTGAACTCAAGGCATCGATCGACGAAGGCACCGCACCGTTCCGCGAGCGCCTGACCGTCATCGATCAACAATCCACCGAACTCAGCCCGCAATACGCCAAGCTGCAAGCCGAGTTGGGATTCTGGCAGGCCGAGTTCGAGAGGGAACTCAATGGTCAACGCTCCGGACTCAAGGGTGAAGGTCCGCGCGCCCGCTCGATCCGCTCCGACCAACTCGAACCGCGCCGCGAGGAATCCAAACGGCTCGGAGGATTGTTAGAGCACCTCACCGCGGAGAAAGCCACCTTGCAAACCCAGTCCCGCGAGGCCGAGGCGTCCGCCATCGCGCTGTTCGAGAAAAAACTCGCCGAGATCGCCCGCACCAACCAGGCGGAAGCCGAGCGCGTGGCATCGCTCAAACAAAAGGTGGAGTCCGATCAGGCCGGTCAGTTCGTGAGCCAGCAGAACGCCCTGCGCGATACGATTAAAAAACTGATCGACACCCGCCTCATCGAACTCCAGCGCGTGCAGGGCGAACTGGCTGCAGCGGTCTCCGAAGAGGCGGAGCGCTTGTCCGCGATCCGCGCCGAACCCCGCCGCGACATCCTCACCCAGACGCTGGCCCTCCAGACCTTGTTCAAGGTCGGTGACCAGGGCGGAAAGTTCGCGTTATACACTTATGTCATTCTAACGCTCCTGTTCATGCTGGTGGACACCATCCCGCTGATCGTAAAATTCTTCACCAAGGCGGGCCCCTACGACACCCTGGTGGATCGCGATGAAATCACCTTCGACAGCGAGCACCGCGCCTTCCGCCAAAGCCGCCTCCGCTACATGAACCAACTCGCCAACGGCAATCTCATCGCCGTGACCCGCAACCCACGACTCGAACATGCCCTTGTCGATGGCGTCGAACACACACGCGCCGCCCGTGAGTTTCTGGATTCCCTGATCGAAATGGAAAAATCCTTCGCTGAGAAAATGAAGATCGAGGAGCAATGCATCGGTGTGGCGGAAAGCGACAAACGCGCTGCCCTGGAAAATATCAAGAAACACTTCTACGACGACCTCCACAACCGCATGGCCGTCTTCTTCTCGCACGGCCAGGCGTGAAGATGGACTCTAATCACGGTAAGGAAATGTTCCTGTATCCCAATGTAGCCTAGGGCGGTGCCCTGGGTTTTACCAATCCTCCAAAAAAGTGCCGGAAACAGGACTCGAACCTGCACACCTTTCGATACTAGATCCTAAGTCTAGCGCGTCTACCAATTCCGCCATCCCGGCTTGCGGGGGCGACTTTACCGCGAGTGTCCGGCGGTGCAAGGATTCAATTTTGGGAAAAGGTGATCGCTCGCCCGCGTCACTCTGTGGTGCCGAAGAGGCGGTGTTGCAGCGATGGCGGGTCCGGTGGATGGATCTCTGGGTTCCATGAAATTTCGAGCACATGGAAGCGTCCGCCGAGGTGAGCCGGATGGGTGAGGGTTTGGAATTGGCGGAGCAGAGGGTTTTTCGGGATGCCCTCTTGTTCGAGTAGCCAGTCACGCCCGGTGTGGGTGAGCCAAGAGCCCTGGTTTTGGAAAACGAGCGGACGTCCGCCGAGAGAAGTGGAGCATTCGGCGATTGCGGTGAAATCGACATGGGCGGTGATGTCGGATTCGCCCGGTTGATCGAGTGGGTCTTCACCGGCGCGGTGTTGTAAAAACGTGCGCAGCGTGCCGGATGAGCGTGCCGGATGGTAGTATTCTGGACGTGCGAAACCGTAATCGATCCAAATCATCAGGCCACAATCGAGGGCGCGGGCGATGGGTGCCAGAAAGTGTCGGATACCGGTGCGGACTTCGGTGCGGTAGCCGTCTGGAAATCCCTTTCCCAAGGGCACGAGGGCTTCCAATAACTCCGGATCGTCGATTTCTCGGGTTTCCCAAACCAGTTGATCGCCCGCTGTGAGGGCGACCGTGCATTCGAGCCAGCGTGAGTTTTGGCGCTCGACCACATGGAATGGCAGGGCATCCAGCAGTTCGTTGCCGAAGGCGATGCCCGGAAGCGGTTGATCCGCGAGTTCCGCCGGATTTGATAGGATCCGGACGTGCTTGTCGAAGGGGTCGAGGGTTTTGCGCTGGGCGGCCTGGAGCGACGGGAGGGGCTCCAGAATGACGTATTCCAATCCCTCAAATGCCCGTGCGTCGAGCGTCCGGATCATGCTCAGCACGTCGTTGGCGAGGGTGCCGTCGTGGGCACCGCACTCGATGATACGCCAGCGGTTGGGATGGCCAGATTCGCGCCAGTGTCGGAGAAAACGCCGGGCCAGGAGGTTTCCAAACAGGGGGCCCACACTCACGCTTGTGAAAAAATCCCCGGATTTTCCAGTTTGGCGGATGCCCCGTGCGTAATATCCGAGATCGGGGTCGTAAAGGGCGGCTGACATGAAATCCCGGAATCCGAGCGCTCCTTCACGCCGGATGCGATCGCGCAAAACTCTCTCCAACGAAGAAGTTGCGGTGGGCGGTGAATTCGGGTAGTTGTTTCCGCACGCGGATGCCCGGCCGGGCATGGGTGGATTAGAATCAGACATGGCGAATCAGGACAATACGAACGGCAGAAAGAAGATCAAGCGGCGTTTCTACAAGCGCATTGGCTTCTGGTTCACGTTGTTTCTACTGGGCGCGATTGGCTGTGGTGCGGGTTGGTTTTTCCTGGAAAAATACACCCGTGGGTTCCGCGAACGTGCGGAGACCTACGATCTGGAACGCATCAATGAATTGGAAATTCCGAGTTTGATCGTGGACCGAAACGGCAAGGAAATCGGCCGGATTTTTGTGCAAAATCGGAGTGTGATTCCGGTCAAGGATGTACCGAAAGTGTTCATCGATGCCTTACGGGCGGGTGAGGACCAGCGGTTTGAAACGCACGATGGCGTCGATTACGTCGGTGTTTTTCGCGCGGTTTATCTGAACTGGAAGGCGGGCGAAACCACCCAGGGCGCGAGCACGATCACCCAGCAACTCGCGAGAAATGCCTATGATCTAGCGATAGGCGAAAGCAAGAAATGGGGGTGGTCCAACAAGGAGCGCAAGATTGTCGAGATGTTCCTCGCCCGGCGGATCGAGAAACGATACTTGAAGACCGAGATTCTTGAGTTTTACCTCAACCGGATTTATTTCGGCAGCGGATATTACGGGATCCGCTCCGCTTCGCTTGGATACTTCGGCAAGGAGCCGAAAGACCTGACAGCGATCGAAAGCGCCGCGATTGTCGGATCTATCAAAAATCCGCGTGTCTTTTCACCGATCAACAATCCAGAGGGCAACCGGCGCTCGCGCAATCTTGTGCTCGGTCGGATGGTGGACCTCAAAGCGCTGACCCGCAAGGAGGCGGACCAACTCTGCTCCACAACTCTGGAACTAAATCCCAAACCTCTGCGGCGTGGAACCACTCATTTGTATGAGCGGATTGCCGAAGCCGTGGGGCAGGCGCTGGGTGAGGATGCGCTTGCCACAGGAGGCTTCACGATCCACACCACCATCCTTAAGGAAGCGCAGGAAGCTGCGGAGAAATCTCTTCGGCTGAGCTTGGCTCACGCCGAGGCCAATCCCGGATATCACGGCCAGAAATACGATGACTATCGTAAGAACAGCAACAAGCCCGCCGAGTATCTGCAAGGAGCTGTGCTGATGGTGGACCATGAAACCGGAGAGGTGCTGGCTCACGTCGGTGGCCGTGACTACGCGCAGGTGCCATACGACTTCATCGAGATGGGCAAGCGTCCGCTCGGCACCGCGTTTTTCCCGTTCATCCACGCCGCCGCGTTGGAGAACGGTCTGACGCCGGGCTCTTTGGTGGAGGACGAGGCGATGGACAATCGCACGGTGATGGTGGGTGGACGCGAAGGGATTCTGGGAGAGTGGGGGATGGAGGTTTCATCGCCGGTTTATGAACGCAAGGGCATCCCGCTGCGCAAGGCGCTGGAGTTTTCCAAAATCGCGGCGACCGTGCGCCTAACCGATCAAATCAGCCTGCCAAAGGTCGTGGATATGGCCTGCAAATTCGGATTTCCTCTGCAAAAAGTCGAACTGCTGCCCCGCATCGCCGTGGGATTCGAGGAAGTCTCGCTGAAACAGGCGGTGCGCGCGATGGCGGTTTTTCCCGCGGGCGGAAAACTGGCACCGGCAGAGTTATGCTATATTGATCACATCGAGAATGCTGCCGGACGATCAGAATATAGGCGTCAGCAGGCGTCGTTGTCCCGAACCCAGGTGATTGATGGTGCGACCGCATGGCAGGTTCACAGCATGATGGCGGGATCGCTCTATCGCGGCAGTTCAAAGGGATCCTTGGACGGGCTGATCGAAAAACCTTTCAAGGGCTCGGGTAAAGGCGGTTCCACCCATGATTTTTCGGATTGTTGGTTCATCGGCTACAATAAACGGATCACCTGCGGGGTTTGGACGGGTTACCTATCCGCCAACGGCCAGTCGATTTATCAGGGGGCGTTCAGCAGGGACCTCGCGATGCCGGTTTGGCAGGCCGCGATCAACGCGGCGACGCCATCCTTTGGCGGCGGTGACATCACCCCTCCGACGAATGTGGTGAAAGTCACGGTCTGTTCTGCATCCGGCCAGCGTGCGACCCAATATTGCTTGGATTATTCGAAGGATCCTAATTCCGGTGTGGTCAAGTCACTACCCACCGGTGTGGATGAGTATTTCCGCAGGGGGACGGAAGGACTGCCATTTTGTGCCGTGCATTCCGGCGGAACTAGCGCGGAAAGCAATCCGCGTGAGATAGGAGCTCTCGATCTGGCGACTTCCAACGCGGTGCCCGTGCAGCCAAAGGGGTTGATTTTGTTAGGCGACGATCCGTATCATACCGAGGTCCCCGGCTTCGCGACCACCACGGATCAGTCTGGTCTGGTCCGCAAACGTACCAACGTGCTCGATAGCCTGGATCTGGGTAATATTGAGGAGGCCATACCCTTGAGGAAACCCGTGCGTTTGGAGATCCAGGACGACTGACAGCCTAACTATCCCGGACCGCTTCGAGAAACGCTTCGACATTCTCCCATGGCACGTCGGGTTCCAAGGTGTGCGTGGGAGCCAGGAGTAATCCGCCGCCCTGGCCGACCGACTCGATGAGCCGTCGGACGGTTGCTTTCACTTCCTGCGGCGTTTCGAAGGGCATGGTGGTCTGCGTGCCGATGCATCCCCAGAAGGCAAGTTTGTCGCCGAAGAGTTGTTTCATGCGGACCGGATCCATGCACTCGGGTTGCACAGGGTTGAGGATTTCCACACCAATTTCTATCAACTCGGGGATGATCCGCTCCATGTTGCCGTCGCCATGATAGAAAATCAGGATCTCCGGGTTTGCGGCCTTGGCGGCGCGGATCACCTCGGCGAGGCGCGGCTTGAGCGTGGCGCGCCACAAGGCCGGGCTGATCATCATGTCCTCCTGGGTGGCCACGTCATCACCCAGCATTAAAACATCCGCGCCGGATTCCGCATAGCGGCGGGCCATCCCGACACGAATTGCCGTGAGTTTGTCTAACAATGCTATGGCGATATCATCCTCGTCGATGAGTTCCTCCATGAATCGGTCCATGCCGCGCAAATACCAGGCGAGTTCGAAGATCGTCATTTCCATGAACGCGCAGACTACCAGGTCGCGTTCCTTGAGTCCGGCCACGCGGGCGGGGATATTCTCCCATCGGTAATCCTCCAGCCAGTCCGGCCACGGGTAGTTTCGAACCTGCTCCGCCGATTCGAACTTCGCCATTGGATGCAGCATTTCCTGGAAGTGAGCGGTGGGTCCCGGAGCACCCATGATGCCCCATTCGGGATTCCAATCGAGTGGCCGGGTGCCCGGCGGGAGTTCATCGAAAAAGATGGTGTAGTCGGTCTTCAATCGTGTGGGATCGAGTTCGATGCAGCGCAGTGGAAACCGGTAGCGCTCCTGATAGTCCTCGTGTCCGTAGCGGTGGCGGAACTCGTCCAACAGGGCGGGAGAAAAGACAAAATCAAATCCGACGGATTCAGGTTGTTGGCGGCGGAGTGCGCGGAGGATATTTTCTCGGTTAGTCATGGTGGTGTGATTAGGAGGCTGGATTTTGAAGGAAAAAATTCGGATCAGTCCTGCATGAGAGCGGATCTTCCGCCATCCATCAGCAGTGTGTTGCCGGTGATGAAGCCGGCGGCGGGTGAGCAGAGATACGCGCAGAACGTGCCGACCTCATCGACTGTGCCGATTCTCCCCGCCGGGTGCATCGTCTCGGTGCGGGCACGCTCCGCTGCCGGATTTGGAAACGAATCGAACCACTGTTGATTGCCACCTGTGTCGATGAATCCGGGAGCGAGGCCGACGACCCGGATCGCGGGTCCCCATTCGATGGCAAGTGCCTGAACCATTCCTAACAATCCCGCTTTGGCGATGTTGTAGGGAAAACATCCGGGGATGGTCGAGTAGGCGTGGTTGGACGTCATGATGATGACCACTCCGGGTTTTGCCTCACGCAGCGCGGGAGTTGCCGCCTTGGCGACGCGCCAGTGTGCGGCGAGGTTGAGGTTCATGCAGTTCTCCCAATCCGTTTCAGTGGTTTCCTCGACTTTCTTGAATGCATTGCGACCGGCGTTGGAGATCACGATGTCCAGCCCGCCGAGTGCAGCGATCGCGCGGTCAACCAGCCCGGTTGGCACGCCTGGATTGGATAGATCACCTTGTAGATAGAAAACGCGGCGATTTTCGCGAGTCACGCATGAGAGGAAATCCATGGCCCGGGGATGATCTTCCGCGACCGTGCCGGTGCCGGCCACATCACATCCGGCCCTTGCGAGCATGCGTGCGACGCCCATGCCGATTCCGTCGCTGGCACCGGTGACCAGCGCGCGTTTGCCTGTGAGATCGATGGCAAGTGACACGGTGTTAGACGTAGAAGTTGCGGGTCGTGTGGACTTCACGGACTCCGGGGTGCTTTTCGAGCTCATCCTCGATAAGATCCACTCCGAGGCCGGGTCTTTCCGATAGATGAAGTTGTCCGTCCCGGACGTCGAAGGGATGGGTGATGATTTTATCGCGCCATGGGACATCGGTAAACATGAATTCGCAGCGGAAGAGATTCGGGATGGCAGCACAAACGTGGGCGCTTGCCAGCGTGCTGAGCGGTCCGTTCGGATTGTGTGGGGCGACGAGTACATTGTAGGCCTCTGCCATGGTGGCGATGCGTTTCATTTCCGAAGGCCCGCCGCAGCGGGTGATGTCAGGCATGATGATGTCGCAGATATGTTGTTCGAGCACCGGGCGGAAGCCGTGCCGGGTGTAGTGGCGTTCGCCAACGCAGATGGAAATGTTGCCCGGCAGTCGTTCGCGCAGCGCGCGCAAGGTGTTGGCGTTTTCCGGACCTGCGGGTTCTTCATACCAGGTCATGCCGTAGGGTGCGAGCCGCTCCGCCATTTTTACTGCCATCTGGCCGTTCATCATGGCGTGGGTTTCGATCATCATGTCCATTTCCGGACCGATGGCCCCGCGCACGGCGGCGGTGACTTCCACGGCGCGGTCCTGCATTTGCGGGGTCAGCGCGAGATTGGTGTTGAGGTCGGTGCCGTAGAGGTAGTTGGTGTGGGCGAAAGGGTCAAACTTGAGTCCGCCGAAACCCGCCTCCCTCACCTTGGCGGCCTGCGAGGCATAGTCCTCCGGTGTGTGGCCGCCGCCGGTGAACCAATAGTTCGCATAAAGCGGGATCGAAGTGCGGAAGGCTCCGCCTAACAATTGATACATCGGCACGCCGAGTACCTTTGCCTTGAGGTCGAGCAGCGCCATGTCCAGTCCGCTGATGGCGCACATGGATGCGCCGAATGGGCCGATCCAGTTGAGGTCGCGGTAGAGTTTTGTCCAGATGAAATCCGTGCGCATCGGGTCCAGTCCGATCACGCGCTCGCCGACGTGTTTTGCGGCAGCCTCGATGATGGGTGATCCCGGCCAGTTGGTGGCTTCGCCGACGCCGGTGTGGCCGGTGTCGGTGATGACTTTCATCATCGTCCAGTTGTATTTGACGCCCTCGACGAGCCAGACTTTTACTTCAGTGATTTTCATGGGGGAAAGAATGATGGTTTACCAAAAAATGATATTGAGGGCGATCACTGCGGCCAGCACTAGCGAGCCGAGCAGGGCCGTGCGTTTGAACCAGGGGAGTCCTATTTCCGTTTCACGTTCGGTGAGTGAATAGACCAGGCCGCGGAGTTCTTCGTCGCTGCGGTTCCGTTTGGTGACGAATGAAATCAAGAGGGTTGCGATGAAACACACGCACCAAGCCCAGATTGCGGTCCAGAAGTTCTGGGCCATCTCGCTCTGATAGATGTGAATCACCGTGGTATTCGGACCGGCGATACCCACGGCTTTCGCCATGGCGAGGATCCAACCGCCTTTCATCAAGGTGACGGCGTGAAGTGGGACGGTGAGTCCGTGGTGGATTGCGGCGGCCAGCGTGCCCATGAGCAGACCGAAGAACGCGCCATGGCCCGTGGTGCGTTTCGAAAACATGCCCAGCAGGAATGTCGCGAACAACGGCGCGTTGACGAATGCGAACACGAGTTGCAGTAAATCCATGATGTTGTTGAACTTGGTGGCCGAGTAGGCCGCTCCGACACTCAACAGGATGCCGCCTACCGTTGCCATGTGCCCCATCCGGAGGTAATGAGCATCGGATTTTCCAGGACTCACATATCCCTGATAGAGATCATAAGTCCAGACGGTGTTGAAAGCGGTGACGTTGCCGGCCATGCCTGACATGAACGAGGCCATCAGCGCGGTCATCGCAAGACCCATCATTCCCGGTGTGAGGTATTTTCCCATTAGCGAGGGAATCGCCATATTGTAATCGATGGTGCCATCGGCAAGGATCGGCATCAGGCTTCCACCGGAGCGTGCGTGGAGCACCATCGCGATCATGCCGGGCAGTATCAGGATGAAGGGGAATAACATCTTCGGCACTGCGGCGATCAACGGCGTGCGCCTCGCTGCGATCATCGAGCCAGCCGCCATGGCGCGCTGCACCACTAGGAAGTCCGTGCACCAATAACCGAAACCAAGCACCCAGCCTAGTCCCATGGCCATGCCGACCCACTCGACGCCCATCGGATTGGCGGTAGCTTCGCGCAACGGGTGCCAGACGCTAGTGAACGTATCCGCCGCGAAACCCTGACTGGTTGCGAGATTGGCGAGGCGCGCCTGTAAACCGGCCCAGCCTCCGGCGTCGCGAAGGCCGAGCAGGGCGAGGGGCAGAAAGCCGAAGAAGATGAGGAAAAACTGAAGAACCTCGTTGTAGATCGCCGAGGTCAGGCCGCCCAGCAGGATATAGGCCAGCACGACTCCGGCCGAGGCGAGGATGCTGACGTTGAAATCCCAACCTAACAATACCTCGAGCAGTTTCGCCATGGCGAACATCGAAATGCCGGATGATAGCACGGTCATCGCGGCGAAGGTCAGGGCATTGAGGACGCGGGTTTTATCATCGAAGCGGAGCAGTAAGTATTCCGGTACCGAGCGGGCCCGTGAACCGTAGTAGAACGGCATCATGAACAAGCCGACGAACACCATCGCACCCGCAGCCGGGATCCAATAGAAGTGGCAGGTCAGCATGCCGTATTTCGCTCCGCATGCACCCATGCCGATCACTTCCTGCGCGCCGAGATTGGCCGAAAGGAATGCCAATCCGCACACCCACGCGGGAAGGCTGCGGCCTGATAGAAGAAAATCGTTGCCTGTGCGCATGTAGCGCCTGAGGGTGAAACCGATACCCAAAACGAAGACGAAATAGAGCGCCAGTAGAACGTAGTCGATGCCTTGGAGATTGATGCGCAACATGGGTTTTGAGCGGTATGGGTTTTCGGAACGTGGGTTTTACATGATGCCGAACTTATCGAAGGCCTCGCGGGCGCTCATGCCTTCTTCGATGGCTTTCTTGACAAGTTTTTCGCCGCGGGCTTTTTCGAGAGCTTTGGTGATGATTTCCGTTTCCACCTCACGCGGGACGATGCATACGCCGTCGATGTCGCCAAAGACGATGTCGCCGGAGTTGACACACACGCCGCCGATTTCGAGCGGTACGCGGAAATCGATAACCTTGCCGCGCGGTGCCTGATCCTGGGCGTAGCGGCCGTATGAGAAGGTCGGGAAATTCATTTGCAGGATGCCTGCGGTGTCGCGGCTGTATCCGTCCACTACCGCTCCGACCGCGCCGAGTTTCATGGCCCGTGTGCTCATCAGTTCGCCCCACAACGCGTAGGTGGGTGAGGCACCGGTGCAGATGTAGACTTCGTTGCGTTTGAGATCATCCAGGGCCTCAAGCATGAGGCCGAACGAACGCTTGAGCACGGGATTCGAGCCTGCCGTGTTGTGTTCGCAGAACACATCCGCCTCCAGCACGGTCATGGCGCGGCCTACGGTGATCATGTCCTCGCGCAGAGGTTGGATTTTCGCGGGCAGGAACTGGCGGAGCAGCCCAATCTTGTCCATGATGTCACCGACTACGGCGGTAAAAAGTTCGTGTCGGCAAAGAGAAAAGAGTTCGTCGTCGTTGGTCCAGAGAGCCATGTGAAGGTGTTGGTTTAGCGCGGATGCTAGCGGCCCGGGGGCTGGAAAGCCATGTCTGATTCATCAAAATTCATGTGTTTTTCTGCTGCTAAGGCCGGGGAGAAACACGGCGATAACCTTTCGCCATCTGGCCATTCGCGGATTGATGGGTTTAAACCCTAATCTCCCTCGATATGGTGACTTTCAGTGGCATTCGACAAGCCGGAGCATTCGGGCTGGCATGGAGAAACAAACTCTGATAACTCGACCTCGGGCCAAATCCCTTCCCTCGCCCACACTCTGAACCTGCGCACCATTATCCCGAAAAATCGATGTCTCCTCCAAAGTCCGCCTACAACCTGCCGAACGAGCTCCACGGCTCGGTCGTCCGGGAGGACCACATCGAGTATGGTTTCATCGGCCGACTCCAGCGACTCAAATACGAATACCGCCCGGACATCACGGACCGCGCGTCATTGGAGAAAAACTTCCGTGAAAAGTTCGAGGACCTCAACCGCGTCCGCCTCACCGACGGCGAGTTCGCCCGCCTGCTTGACGAGATCATCACCCCCGATGTCTTCGCCGCCGCCAAGACTCTCCGCCAAATCAATGCATTCACCCGCGACGACGGCACGCCGCTGAATTACACCCTCGTCAATATCAAGGACTGGTGCAAAAACACCTTCGAGGTCATTAGCCAGCTCCGCATCAACACGGACAACAGCCACCACCGTTACGATGTCATCATCCTCATCAACGGCGTGCCCTGCGTCCAGGTTGAGCTGAAAACCCTCACCATCAACCCGCGCCGGGCGATGGAGCAGATCGTCGATTACAAGAATGATCCCGGCAACGGCTACTCCAAGACGCTCCTCTGCTTCCTCCAGCTCTTCATCGTTACCATAAGCTCGGCGCTGTGGATCATCGTCCGTATTCTGAAAAATTCGCCAGCAAGTTACTCCCGCGGCCTGGAGGTAGCCACCCAATGGCGGCTTGATAGACTTCTTGCCGATACGGCATACGATAACGACAATTCAGATCTGAAATTTGACGAGAAACTGGAAGTTAGGCGCGTCTCATCTATTCTGGCAGCGGCACTCTTGGCACATTACAGCTCGCGAAGCTTGCCCGTTCCGGAAGTCGTAAAAAAATGGCGTGAGGCATGTTTGTCTCCTAATGAGTTTCCCGAAATTCGACATCCGTGGAAAACTATAAATTAATAGTGGATATTCTGCACAACGATACGCCCACACCAACCTTCCCTGAACGATCTCCCCATGACCGACACCAACCAAAAGAAACAGGGCAAGACCCTCTGGAGCATCGCCGACCCACTGCGCGGGGCGATGGATGCGGACAACTTCTGTGACCCTATGCTTTTTTGTTCCGCCGAATCGAAGCGGATCAATTTCGTGGCGTCACGAAAATGATCCACCACGAAGCCTCCCAACCAACCCCATGAACGACCTTATTCTCTACACCACCGATGACGGCCGCAGCCAGATCAAACTGCGGGCGCAGGAGCAAACCGTCTGGCTGACGCAGCTGGAAATGGCGGAACTGTTTGACGCCACCAAACAGAACATCTCCCTGCACCTGAAGAACGTCTTCGAGGACGGAGAGCTGAGCGAGGATTCAGTTGTCAAGGAATCCTTGACAACTGCAGCAGACGGCAAGGCCTACTCCACCAAACTCTACAACCTTGACGCTATTCTGGCCGTGGGCTACCGGGTGCGCTCGCCTCGTGGGGTGCAGTTCCGCCGCTGGGCCTCCACTATCCTGAAGGAATACCTGCTCAAGGGCTTCGTGATGGACGACGAGCGGCTGAAGAATCCGGATGGCCGTCCGGATTATTTCGATGAAATGCTGGAGCGCATCCGGGACATCCGGGCCTCCGAGAAGCGCTTTTACCAGAAAGTGCGCGACCTCTTTGCCCTGAGCAGCGACTACGACAAGACGGACAAGGCCACACAGGTCTTCTTCGCCACGGTGCAGAACCTGCTGATTTTCGCTGTGACGCGGAAAACCGCCGCCGAACTCATCACCGCCCGGGCGAATCCCGCCGATCCGCATTTCGGCTTGCTCGCCTGGAAGGGCGAAAAGGTGCGCAAGGCGGACATCGTCGTCGCTAAAAACTATCTCACCGAAGACGAGATAGACACCCTGAACCGCCTCGTGGTCATCTTCCTGGAAACCGCCGAGCTGCGAGCGAAGAGCAAGCAGGAGACACGCATGAGCTTCTGGAAGGCAAACGTGGACCAGATCATCACCTCCAACGGCTTCCCGCTGCTGACCCATGCGGGGGCCATCAGCCATGAACAGATGGAGAACAAGACCAGCGCCCTCTATCTCGACTACGATCAGCGCCGAAAAAACCAGGAAGCGCAGGCAGCCGATCAAGAGGACGAGGCCGACCTCAGAGCGCTCGAAACCAAAATCAAACGTCGCCCAAAAAAATGACCGACACCAACCAAAAGAAACTAGGCTCCACCCTCTGGGGCATCGCCGACCAACTGCGTGGGGCGATGGATGCGGACGATTTCCGCGACTACATGCTGTCCTTCCTCTTCCTGCGCTACCTCTCGGATAACTACGAGACGGCGGCTAAGAAGGAACTGGGGAAAGATTATCCCAAGCTCGGCGCGGATGATCGCAGCGTTCCACTGGCGTCTTGGTATAAGAACAACCGTAAGGACATCCCAACCTTCGAGAAACAGATGCGCCGCAAGGTGCATTACGTCATCCAGCCACCGCACCTCTGGAACAGTATCGCCGGCATGGCCCGCACCCAGAATGGCGAGCTGCTGAACACTCTGCAGGCCGGTTTCAAATACATTCAAGACGAGTCCTTCGAGAGCACGTTTGACGGCCTGTTTTCCGAGATCGATCTGGCCTCTCCCAAACTCGGCAAGACCTACGCCGACCGCAACGCCAAGCTCTGCACCATCATCCAGAAGATCGCCGAGGGGCTGAACGAGTTTTCCACCAACATCGACGCGCTGGGCGATGCCTATGAATACCTGATCGGCCAGTTTGCCGCCGGGTCGGGCAAGAAGGCGGGCGAGTTCTACACCCCGCAGCAGATTTCCGACATCCTCTCCACCATCGTCACGCTGGACAGCCAGGAACCGAAAACCGGGCCGAAGAAACGGCTGGAAAGCGTGCTGGACTTTGCCTGCGGCTCCGGCTCCCTGCTGCTCAACGTGCGCAAACGCATGGGGCCGCAAGGCATCGGCAAGATCTACGGACAGGAAAAGAACATCACCACCTACAACCTGGCCCGCATGAACATGCTGCTGCACGGGGTGAAGGACACCGAGTTCGAAATCTTCCACGGCGACACCCTAACTAACGAGTGGGACATGCAGCGTGAGTTGAACCCGGCGAAGAAACCCAGCTTCGACGCCATCGTCGCCAATCCGCCCTTCAGCTACCGCTGGGAACCCACCGACGCCATGGGCGATGACGTGCGTTTCAAAAACCACGGCCTCGCCCCCAAGTCCGCCGCCGACTTTGCCTTCCTGCTCCACGGTTTCCACTTCCTCAAAGATGAAGGCGTCATGGCCATCATCCTGCCCCACGGCGTTCTTTTCCGTGGCGGAGCCGAGGAACGCATCCGCACCAAGTTGCTCAAGGACGGCCACATCGACACCGTCATCGGCCTGCCCGCCAATCTCTTCTATTCCACCGGCATCCCCGTCTGCATCCTCGTGCTCAAGAAGTGCAAGAAGCCCGACGACGTTCTCTTCATCAACGCCGCCGAGCACTTCGTGAAAGGCAAGCGTCAGAACCAACTCACGCAGGAGCACATTTCAAAAATCATCGACACCTATCAGTTTCGCAAGGAGGAGACCCGCTACTCCCGCCGCGTGGGGATGGAGGAGATCGCGAAGAACGACTTCAACCTCAATATCTCCCGCTACATCAGTACGGCGGTGTCGGATAAGGAGATCGACCTTGCTGGTAACCACCAAAAACTCGTGGGCCTTGAAAAGTCGATCCGCACCGCGACCAGCAAGCACAACCAATTCCTGAAGGAGCTTGGGTTGCCCTTGCTGCCGTAGTCCTCTTTGCCATCACATGGTGGGATGCCGTTGGATGGCGGACGGGCTGTAACCAAATTCTTTTTTGAATGCCTTGCTGAAGTGGAACGGGTCGCAGAATCCGAGTGATTCCGCGACTTCGGCCACGTTGAGGTCGCCGCGCCGCAGGTGTTCATAGGCGTGGCAAAGTTTGAGTTGGTTCCGGATCCGGGCCGGTGTCTTGCCCAACACTTTGTGGCATGCCGCCCGCATGGCGGTAGGGCTCATCCCGCTGGCCGAAGCCATGTCTTCGAATGTCCATGGCAGTGAGGGTTCACGTTTCAACGCCTCCAGCAACAAGTGGACGCCAGTCTCGTCACGGGAATTGGCATGCCTGGCGGTATTGATCATGTCGCACCATCCGAAGAACAATGCCTGCCAGGTCGCGGCGGCAAGGCAGCGGGTTTCGATCCGCTCGGCGCTCAGTTTGGAGAATACTTCCTCGCATCGCAAATTTTCACCCTTGAGCATCGGGACCTCCCACACTTGGTGCGTCGGTAAATGAAGCGGTTCCTGCGCCACCAGTTCGACCCACCAGAAATCCCAGCGTGCACCGAGAGTTTGGTATTCCTCTAATGAAGGAAAATCAAAGAGCAGCAGCGATCCCCGCCGGAGCAGGTGGCGTCGGCCCTTGGCTACGATCACTCCTTCGCCGGCGTCTGTCCTGACCGCCACAATGTTTTTTCCCGCCTGTCCCAGCAGCGCTTGGGAATCGTGCCGCGAGCGGGCGGATACCCTGCGGTATTCCGCTCCCGCCCTCACCCGCCACATCGTCAGCAGGCGAACTCCGCATGCATTCACGGGTTCTCGGGGAAACGAACAACGGTTTTCCGATGGGATCATTTCACGGATGATGAGGTTGTAAACACTCGGTGATCGATCCAAAGGTCGACCGTGATGAATTACAACCTTTCTTTTGGAAAATCACCCGGCGATGACGAACTTGGGATCGTAGAATGAAAGCGCCATAATTTTGCCATCAGCACCCTGATAGAGAACAACCACGTAGTTGCCGGGGTCCTCGGGTGAGATGGTGGTGATGACTTCATCGCCGGCTTTGACCAGCACCTCGCGTCGCGAGCGACCGAGATCCATGAGGGTGGTGGTGAGGCGTTTCACGGACGCGGTTTCAATGGATTTTTTTCCCTGCACTACGGTCTTTACGGTCACTTCATCCTGATCGCACGCTGAGACCAAGGTCATGCGGAATCCGTGTTCGGGTTCGCTTTGTTTGAGTCGGAGGATCCGGGTTTTCCAAACAGGTGGGTCGCCTTCCTTTTTTTTTGGCTCTTTCTCGGCGAAACCGATCAGGGTGAGGGTTTCATCGTCCTTCAATGTCACCTGGGTGGGTCTTGACTCCACGCCCTCCTTCTTGAGGGCTATCATGTGGACTCCGGCCTTGATACCGAAGCCACCGGTGCGTTGGCCGAGATCGTAGCCCTTGGGGAAGATGTCCTCGCCATCAACCATGATATTCAATTTCCCCTCGCCCGGTGCCACGGCGTGGACGATGCGGATGAATCCCACCTCGGGTTTTTCCTGTCGCTCGCTCGCGGCAAAGAGCGAGGATGCCGCAAGCCATGCGGTCATCATGATGATGTTAGAATTGATTTTCATGAAGAATCTTCAGTTTGGATTTCTGGGGATCAATCGAGCCATCGGACGCGCGTTCGCCCGGGTCCGCGAAAACCGTGAACACCCGGCGGACCTCGGCCAGCACTTCCGGTTTGGCGGTGGTGGACGTGGTGGGAGTGATGGCTTGGCCAACCACCCAGATGCGGAAATTTCTCGAACGGACGGTGGATGACTCATAGACCCGCGCAAAAATTTCCTCTGCGGCGGAGTCAGAGAGGTGGACCATGGAACCCTTGTTGTCTGGAAGCAGGTCCTTGTTGCCGAACACCGGTTTTCCATCCGGATCCAGCACCTCCGCGATGGATGAGGGAGTGGTGAACGGTTTGGATTTTCTGGTTAGAACGATCGCGTCGGCGATCCGGTTCGCCTCGGTATTGATTTCCGCGGGGGTGAGTTTGAATGGAGCCACCGGGGGAGACATCTGCGATGTTGTATCGTGGTTCTCGGATGTGCGGATCGACATTTTGGGATCCATCATCAGCGCGCCGACGGCCAGAGCGCGGAGCGAGTCGCGGTTCGCGGTGTTGAGGTTGACATGGCCCTCGATCTGAGAAACCGGACCCTCGCGTTTCGCCTTAATGGACGAGTATCCGATGCCCGCATGAAATAGGTCGAGCAATCGGCAGGCTTCCTGGCCGGGAATGGATGTGTGGTCGAAGCGAGGGTGTTCGGGGCGTCCGATACGCAGAGTGTTTCCACCGCCGAAGTCGGAGTTGGAGACGCTGGAGGACGTGACATCACCCCATGGCCGGTTGGGAGCGGCGGGTATGGCGTTTTCCCACATGATCGGATCATAGACGCGGCCGAGTTCGGTAGCGCTGTAGAATCTACCTATGTTAGATAGTCGCATCGGGGCTTCCTCCACCGGCGGGTTGCGGAGGATGGATGAAGCACTCGGGAAAAACCTGGCATCATCGGGATTGACACGCTCGTCGGTGGTATAGAACGAGTTGGATTCATAGGACGAGTTATGTCCTCCGTCCGGCCATTCGGATGGCATTACCCGGCCGTAGAGCTTGGTTTTGGTGGCGACGTCGGCGTTGTAGATCGTGCCCCACCGGATGTTGCGGCGGTTGGGGCTGTAATTATCCGGATAGACATTGGCATCCTGCGGGGCCAGGTTGTAGAATGACATCCGGCAATCGCCCATGTTATTGATGTATTTGTTGACGCCACGGGTTTGGGAGTGGGATGGGATGGTTGCCCGCGTGCGCTGGCTGGGCTGGGAGGCGGTGTTCTTCGGGTAGTTGAGGCTGCTGTTGTTGCGGTGGAGTCCGCCACGCGATTGGTCGATGATTTTTCCGTTCCACTTCAGATGGTATCCTGCTTTTGAGGTCCCATACATTTCGCCCTCCAACACCATTGGGCTGGGAATGAAAATGGAAGATGGTCCGGCATCGATCTTATAGGTGACGGTGCCGCAGTTGAACACGTGATATTCATTGGGTTGCAGGCTGACGGGAATCGCCGGAAACCAGCGGTAGCCGTCGCTCTCGACGAGTTTGGGCGTGGCGTCGCTCATGTTGTCCAGGCTGACGGAAGGATTTGCACCTAACGGAAAGTAGTATTTCGTTTCATACGAGACCTCGGCATCGCCGGTGGCCGGTTTGTCCGTCATGTTCCAGAGTTCGACATAGGTGGACGCCGTGAGGATGAGATATTTCCTGCCGTTTTCATCGAGGATGTTTTCCCAGCGGAAACGCATGAGAAACTCGCTGACGAGCGGGTAAGCGTCGAGGCCGCGGTATCCCGAATCGGATAACGTGGGAGTGCCGTCGGCATCGGCATAATCGAGGGCATTTGCGGCCAGGGTCTCGATATACTTGTCCGGGAATCCGCCCTTGCGGTCATCAAACTTGGGCAGGGTATTCCTGATGAATGCGGCCATTTCATGGACCGCCGGATCGCCACCGATGGCCAAGAGTTTGTTCAGGTTGAGTTTGGGTTTCCCGGCAGCAGAGGCGTTGATTCCGTCTGCGAAGGGGACCAACGGTTGTTCCTTGTAGGGTTGGAGTCCAGTCGCCAGCGCCTCCTCGACAGCACGGGCTTTGGGATCCGTGAGGTGGCCAGTGGCATCCCGAGCGAGCGGAGTAGGGACGCCTGCCGCCGCGAGCGTGGAATCCGGAGAAACCAACATGCTGCGGTTCTTGATGAGTTTCTTACCCACTGTGCCCTGCTGGTCCTCGGTGGCGGATGGATCCACTGCATACAAGGCAATCTGGTCGAGTTGGTGTGCTCCGGTGTCTGTTAGTGGATTCAAACCGGGCGCGGGAAACGGCCATGCCAGACGCGTGTGGGTGATTCCCGGGCCTTTTTCATTGCCTGCGATTTTCGGGTCGATTTTTCCCTGCAGATCCTCCACCCAGTATGCGTAACGTGCGACGGTGCGGCCTTTATCGTCTTCGATCGGCAGCCATGCGGCGCGCACCTTGTCCTGATAGGGAAGTGTGGTGAACTCAAACCATTCCCTGTCGTTGGCACCGACAAGCGGTTCGACCTTCGGTGGTGAGAGAGAGGCATCCGGATCAGGTTGTGTTAGGTTGCTGAAGAGCGGGATGTAGCGGAAGGAATATCCGGTTGCGGTGGACTTGCCGCGGGAGAGGAACAAGTGAGGAGCCTTGTCCCGATTCTCCACGATGGGATTCACAAGGGACGAATGCAGGATGATGAAATCATCGTTGGCAGCCTCCGTGTTGAGGATGCCACGGATATTTTCCAATCCGGCGCGTGCGGCTAGATCGGCGCGTTCGCTGTCCACGAAGGAACGTGCGGTGTTACGCTCGATGCTTGTGACCAGTAGGGCGCCAATCGCAAGGATGAGAAGAGCTCCCATGATGATCAGGATGGCAGGCAGCGTGAAACCCGCCGTAAAATTCCGCTGACGGACGGATTCAAGGGGCTTCATGATTTCCAAAACGAATCAAGGTTGCATAAACTTCGAGGTTCTTGTTGCGGTCTGGCTCCGCGGGCGAGCCTAACAATATTCCGGATGTTCCATTGCCGTCCCAGTCCGCAGTCTGCTTGAGTTTGTCGATGAGTCCGCGGCGTGCCAGGACGAGACGGACATCGAGCGCTTCGGGGCCGGTGGTGGTGTTTTTCACCCAGTCGATCCATTTGCCGGAGGCGTCGCGTGCTTTCGGCAGGACCTGCCAGGAAACGACGCCGAAAGCGACAGGTTCGTCGATGTTCGGCTGCTCGGTGAATAGCGATGACACATTGTCGGCCTCAAGCGAGTTGAACGTGTCCGAGCTTTCCCGGAATCCGCGCATCAGGCAACGGACGGTCTTGCCGTTTATGGTTAGATCCTTGATGTAATAACTCACCGCACAGAGGTCGCCGAGGCGACCGGTGTCGGACTGGGCATGGGCGGGTTGGAGGCAGAGAAAGCCCAGGCGGTCGGTAGGCCATGGTGCGGTGGATTTCTCGATGACTTCATCCTTGTGGAAATGCGTGGTGGAGAGGTCGGAGGTGAGTTGGGTTATCAGCGCGCGGGCATCGCGTTCGCTGGCCACGCCGCCGCCGATGCGTTCGTAACTATCGCTGGAGGATCCGAGCATGGAGGTGGCCAGCAGCAGGATGATCGAGCCGACGGCCATCGAACACATCAGTTCGATGAGTGTGAATCCGCAGTGTTTCTTGTTGGTGCCGGAAGTCATGGAATACGGGTGTGAAAATCGAGTTTCTGGCGTTTGGACACGGGTGCGGATGCCGGGTAGTCGATCGAAATCCGGACGTTCATCATCGGGGTTTCGCCGGTTTTAACATCGGCGGTGGTGGCGGCCATCGAGGCGAGGTAGAACACCGGTTTGCCATTCATTTCCTTGGTGCCCTTGTCGTAGTGTGATTTGGATATTTTTCCGACCGGTTTGCCGTCGGGACCGAAAGCAAGTGCCCAGATGTCGTCGGCGGGAGGGAAGATCTGGCCAGCGGATGTGGGGGTGAAATATTGAGGGCGGCCATCTCGGGAGGAGCGGATTTCCTCCATGCAGGCGGGGATCATCCAGGCGCAGCGGGTTTCTGCCTCGGCTGATAGTCCGCTTTTGCCGGCCTGGGTCATGGTGGCTAAAACCAGAGGCGCGGCCACCGCCAGTACGCCGATGGCGATGACTGCGTCGATCAGGGAAGATGCCCGCTTCAGGGATGGGTTGGATGAGCGGGGTTTCATCCGTCGATGCGATATGGGCGCGCGGTGACGCGGCCGATTTTGAGAAGGTTTTCGGTGGTGGTTCCGGATGATCCGTGGCGGTTAGGGGATGCCTTGCCGCTGCGGTATGAACCTTCGGCGACGCGCATGGCGATAGGATTGGAACCGGCGGGATATTGGAGGCCGCCGTGCGGATTGAAGGCGATGGCGTGGACGGTCACCTTCAGGGATTTTTCCGCGCCATAGGCGATCGTGAGTTCCTTGGTATCCAATGGATTTTCCATGCCATCCACTTCGCCTCCGGTTAGCGCGATGCCGGTTTCCAACGTTTGCCAGCGGCTCATGAGGACGCCGGTGATGGTTTCGGTGGTGCCTGGGTCCGGCCAGGATTCCACTTTGAAAAGTCCGAGCCGGCAGCGTGCGTCAACTGACGGTAAATCGCCCGGTTCGGCCACGGCGAGCACGACATGGCAGCGTGAGGTGATGGCAGCGGTGCGGGCTTGTTCGATCATGCCGGTTAGCACGTCAGTGCCGGCCTTGCGTGATTGCGGGCCGGAGCCGTTCATCAATCCGATCCCCGCCACCATGAGAATTACCAGCACTGCAATCACGGCGACCATTTCGATCAGCGAAAACGCGGGCCTGTGGCTCTGAATGTTTGATTTTGAGAGGGATATGATTGAGTTCAAACGTCGTTAGGAAAGCGAGGATTGTGGATTTCTATCCATACGAAGCAACCGCGGGAAAATGAACCTGCGATGCGACGTTGGGCAACTCGGATAGAGTGGCACATCTATCACAAATCGAAAAAGAAAAAAATTCAAAACATCGAAAATCTATCTATAACACAATTTCTTTTCGATAAAACAACGGAAAAATCCCATTTTCACGGTGGGAGTGTTTTTTCTTCGGGGGGGAGTTCCGGTTTTTTGATGCCACTGCCCAGGATGCCATCCAGCACGCCGTTGACGCCTTCGACGATTCCGGTTCCTTTATCGAGGATTTTAGTGCCTGCGTCGATGGCTTTGGTTGGAGCGTCCTTGAGCACCGAGTTTGTGAATTTGATCACTTTTTCACCGGTTTCCGGGAGTATATCGAACATTCTCATGCCGGCGGCCTCGATCAAGCGGTCGGTTAGGTCTTCCTTCGGATCATCGAGTGTGCCGCTGATCCGTAGTGACGCCCAGACCAAGCCCCGTTCACCCGGAGAAAATACATCGGTTTCCGCGCCGGGGATGGTTGCCAGCGTGCCGGGGGCGAGGCCGAGGCGGAAGGAGCCGTCGAGGTTCCTGCCGCGGATGGTTAGGTTGCCCTCGAGTCGCATCAGGCCTTCGCTGGCAAGCACCAGATTGTTGAATGCGGTTTCACCGCTCGTCCATCGCCAATCGGTGCGGGCATCACTGAGGGAAAGAACCCGGAAACGGCGGGTGTCCGCGTAGGCTGCCAGGGAATCCAACAAGGGCAGGGCGGTTAGCGTGCCATTGACAATCCCGAGGTGTCCATGCGTCTCAAGCACGCCGGATCGATTATCCATGGAGAAGTCGGTGCTCATGTCTCCGGTGAAACGTTTGGCCCAGTCCTCGTTGAAGATCTCCTCGCATTTCACGGATGTCACATCGCCTTCTGCGGAGTATTGTCCGGCGGAGGCGTTCCATTCACCCGAGATCGACAATCGGCCGTTCTTCCATGCCGATGCCGTGGCGTTGCTGAGGAAAATCTGGCCGTCCTGATAGCGCAATTTGGCGCGATCCAGGCGGATTTCCGGCACCAGAGCGATGGGCTGTCTGAGGGTGCCATCCGCCAGATCGATGCGGTATGCCTGCTTCTTTCCGGCGGGTTCCACGCGAACTTTCAGTCCACTGGCCGAGAACGGTCCTTGATTGAGAAGCGCCTTCACCATCACCTCATTCAAGTCCAAGCTCATCAGTTCCACTTTGGTTGGCAACCAGCCCGGTACATCCGCCGAAGGAGCGGATCCTTGGTCGATTTTCACTCCCTTAAACGCCGGTGTCCCTCCGGCATTCCGAGCATCTAGCGTAATGTCCAAACGTTGGACCCGTGTCCCACGGATTTCCCAGACCCCCCGGCGGACGCCGCCCACTCCGACTTCGGTATGCAATCCTTCGATCCTCAAATCGCGGACGATTCCATTTCCAGTGCCCTCGAATGTCGAAGTGTCCACCGCCAGGCCCTCCCAGCGGAAGGGTGTGAACTCGCCATCCACTCCCGTTACCATGCTCGCCTTCGCTGATAAAAACCGCCGGAATCCCTCGCTGTGTAAGTATCCTCGGATCATGGTGTACAGCACTGCGGCCCCGATCAGGCCTACCACGATCAGTCCGATCGCCGCCTTGCCCAGCCAGCCGGTGCCGCCTGAAATTCCACGTCTTCTTCTGGATCTTCGACTCATCCTCTGTATCGTAGCAAGGACGGGCCGGACGGCAATCGCGGATTGCGCGATCCATTCCAATCTCCGCTGATTTTTCCATTTTTCTTCATTCGGTTTGCGTCGGAGCCTGTCATGGCGAGAATCACACCACCGCAAGGACCTTCATCATGACTCAAGAAACCACCGAAATCGAAGTCGAAGTGCTCGAGATCGACGGCGTCGCGCCCGTGCCCGCCAAGGAAGTTCCGCCATCCCGGGATGACTGGCAAGACTGGCGTCAGTGGGGTGGGCGCGTTCGCAGGCTCGACGGTCGCTGGTGGCCGCTGTGGGTGGTGTTGGGCAGCATCGCACTTGTCCTCGCGTTGACAGTCGGGCTGATCCTTGGACTGCTCTACGCCGTGTTTTGCATCATCCGAGCGCTTTTCCGCGCGGTGTTTGGTTAGCTTGGCCCCTCACGGCCTTGGAGAGTGTCTTAAAAATGGGTAGGGACTCGACCTCCGGGCGGTCCGGCGAATGAGCGGAGAATACGTTCGTAAATGGGAAGCTTGGAAATCCGAAAATGTTCAATCATTCACTTTCCATGCTCGCGGACCGCCCGGAGGATCGGTCCCTGCCATCGATCATATTCAGCTAGGCTTTTGGCGGAGCCTGGCCTCGATTCTTTTCAGTAGGGCTTCCGTGTGGGGCATGGCGACTCCGGCGGCTTGTGCCTGGCGCAATGGTTCCTGCCAGATCGGGCCGACTTCGACCTCGCGGCCTTCGATGAAATCGATCATGCTGGATGTCCGGTAGGCACCCATGGGTCGGGTGCGGTCGATGTTCGAATCGATCAAATCATCGGCAAGCTCCAAGCCTAGAGCCCTGCCTGCTGCGATTACCTCCGCCATCAGCGTGCGGATCCGGGTTTCGCCATCGGTGGGGGCTAACAAAACATCCGTAGTGACACCGCCCTCGGCCACGGAGAGCCCGTTGAAGGGAATGTTCCAGACGAGTTTCTCCCACTGGGCTTGTTCCAGATTGTCCACGGCGGTGCCGTGAATGCCTGCGGCCTTGAAGCGTCTGGCAATTTCCGCAGCGCGGCCCGGGATGCCCGGCCGCCACTCGCCGATCGACACCCTGCCGCCTCCGGAGTGGTGGATGAGGCCGGGAGAAATCCGGTTGATGCAGACAAAACACAGTCCGCCCATTACCCGCTCCGGGCCGGTGATGGAGGCGATGCATTCGCAATTGCCCAACCCATTCTGCAGCGTGATTACCTGCGTTCCTTCATGCAAAAGCGGTGGCAGCGTGGCGGCCAAATGTGGGTTGGCCGTGGCCTTCCATGCCACGATTACCAGATCCACAGGCCCGATTTCCTCGGGTGTGCGCGCGGCGTTGACATGGGGTAATTCAAAATCCCCGTGGATGCTTTTCGCCTTGAGGCCGCCGCGTGAGATCGCGTTAAAATCAGATCTAACTAAAAACTTAACATCCTCGCCTGCCGCCGCCAACCGACCGCCATAATACAGGCCGATCGCGCCGGATCCGACTACCGCCACCTTGTTGAATGTCCAACTCACCGGGCGAATTCACCATTGAAACCCGTGCCTCTCAAGGCTTGATTTCCATGATTTCGATTTTGCGGAACTCCACCGGGTGGCTTTCGGATTGCAGGCAGAGATAACCTTCGGAAAGCATTTTGCTTTCCGCGAGTTTTGCGAGTTGCTCGGCATGGGCGTCGCCGCCGAGTTGGGGTTTCGAGTAGGACATGACTTCCTCGCCATTGATGATGTGGCGGATCAGGGTGTTGCCACGGACTTCCACTTCAATCGTCACCCATTGGTCGCCGTTGAAAGTTTTGGATTTGGATGAGATGCAGTGGCGGGTTTCGAGCTTGCCATCGATTTCCACGTGGGTTCCGGGGGTGCAGAGATTTCCGGTGGTGCGTTCTCCATTTCCGGTGCCGCCGAGGATTTGGACTTCCAGGGATGCCGGGAAATCCTGGCCGATCTCCATGGTTTCCGGGGATTCGCTATGGATCATGACGCCGCTGTTGCGGAAGGCCCAGCCGGGACCGCCCTTCAGTTGTTCGCCCGTGAATCGATATTCGACGCGGAGGCGGTAGTTGGAATACTTTTTGGCGTAAAACAAATGGCCGAAGCGGTTCTCCCATTGTTTGTAATCCGAGTAATCCACCGCGAGAACGCCGTTTTTCACGCGGAAGGTGTTCTGGAAATTCTCGCCCGCCTTGCAGCCGCGGATTTTCGGCGTCCATCCGGTCAGGTCCTTGCCATTGAACAAGGACTCCCATTTGCCTTCCTCCGCAGATGCGAAGCATGTGATCAGGGCGAATGCGGTGGTGAGCAATGTTTTCATGGCAGTGGAAAGCAGACGTTTCCCATACCTTCTGCACGCGGCGGGTCTTTCACTGTGTTTCAGCCTTCTGCCATGCGAAATCCTCCGCGGGTGTGGGCGCAGCGGAATGGCGGTGCCGTCTGATTGGGTTTCCATCCGTTCGCATTCGCGAAATCGATGGCCTCGGTGACCATGTCATAACTCACCACACGGGGCAACGCCGCCGTTAGCACCTGGCCGTTGATCGGCGCGCTGGCCTCGACCCGCAATTCGTTCGCTCCGCTGCGGTTTTGCATGATCCAGCGGTATTGAACATCGCGGTGATTGATGGTTTTGTAGCCTTTTTGGGGAGGTGGCATGGGAGTGGGGATTAGGAAATCGACGATCTCCATGCGGGATGATGATCGAACCGGGTGCGGATGAGAATGTTTTTTATGGGAAAACCGGCGTTTGGGCGTGTGCAATTCAAGTTTGATTCCCAAGCGGGGATTTGTCAGACTCCCGGCATGGCAAAGACGAGCGATCAGAACCGGGTGTCGATCAAGGTGTTTCTCTATGGCATTCAACCGCAGATCTGGCGGCGGTTTTCGATTTCCAAGGAGGTCACATTCATCGCGCTGAGTGACGCCATCCAGGCTGCGATGGGCTGGGACAACAAGCATCCCCACGAGTTTCGCCACGGCAAGGGCAAGCGCCTCGTCGATGTGATCGGGCCGATCGGCCTGCAGGACCAGACGCTTGGAGAGTTTCAAGATGAGGCGGTGCTGACCGTCTCGGAGTTTCTAGGGAAACGCAAACTGCCAATCCGTATTCTGTATCGCTATGATTTCGCGGACGAGTGGATCCATGAGATCGTTTTTGAAAAACGGATCGAAGGCGAGGGTGGTCCCGTGATGCTCGACGGCGCCCGCGCATGCCCGCAGGAAGACTGCGGTGGCACATTCCAATACATGCAGGCCCTCCATGGCGACATTGCTTGGATGCATCCGGGATACGATCCGGAGGCTTTCGACATCAAGGCCGTTTCATTTGAAAAGAAAAAACCCAAAAGGGCGCGCTGAGGAGCGCGTGCATGTTGCACGCTGACGGACTGCGGACAACATGTCGGCGCTCCTCGCGTCTTTGACCGGCTCTCATAAAAACGGCCCCCCGCCGTGATTGGATCAGGCAGGGAGCCGGGGAATGTTCGATGAGTGCGCGCTTGATTATTCAGCTGCCGGAGGTGGGTCGCCACCTTTATCCTTGCCCTTGCCGCCGCCATGGCCGCCGCCCTTGCCATCGTGGGGTGGGGGACGATGGGACTTGAATTCCTCAAGGCTGATCGAGCCGTTGCTGTCGGCATCGATCTTCTTGAAGATTTCGGCGGCTTTTTCCGGGTCTTTCTTGGCCCTTGGACCGGCTTTGAATTCGTCGAGGCTTACCGCGCCGTCGGAATTCGTGTCGAGTTTTTTGAAGATGACTTCCGGTTCAGGGTGTTTGCCTGGCCCACCGGGGCCTTTTGGAGGACCCGCAGGTTCTTCGCCGAATGACAGCGAGGTGGCGATGGCCATGGCGCTGAGCAGTGTGATGGTTGCTTTCATGATTGTGTTTTTTATCGTTGATTGAGCTTGGGAAGCGCGGAATGCGAGCCCTCGGCTTGCATGTAAAACTCCGAAAGCTTGAAAAGGATTCAAAAGAAATTGTTAAATTTCGGTAAAGACGTCATTCCGCTGTGAATCCGAAGTCCTCGACAGCGCTGGTTGCGGGTGGATCCGGGACGAAGGTGAAGTCGTCGTCCATGGCCGGAGTCAAAAGCGCGGCGGCGGTGGTGGACTCAAGGAGTAGTGAGGAAGATGCGGCGGGCAGGATGCCCGTGTCACGGCCGGTTGGTAAGCCGATGGATTGCAGGGTGCGCGGAACACTATCGATCGGTTCGAGGTTGGCGATGGTAGCGGCTTCCGGGGCGGCCTTGAGATCCTCGAACTTGCGGGCGGTGGTTAGAACGCGGGTTTCCAACGAGCCGACGGCGCTGTTGTAGTTCTCCACGGCATTGCCGAGAGAGCGGCCGAGTTTGCCGAAGTGATCGGCGAGTTTTCCCAGACGTTCGTGCAGGGTGCGGCCTAACAATGAAATCTCGCGGGCGTTTTCCGCGATGGATTCCTGCCTCCATCCGTAGGAAACGGCGCGCAGCAGGGCGATGAGAGTGGTGGGTGTGGCGAGGATGACGCCCTGGTCCACGCCGCGTTCGATCAGGCCGGGGTCGCTCTGGAGAGCGGCGGAGAAGAACGATTCGCTGGGCAGGAAAAGCACGGTAAACTCCGGCGTTTGGGCGAACTGCGCGGTGTAGTTTTTTGAGGAAAGTTGTTGGATGTGGGTGCGTACTTGGCGGGCGTGGCGTTGGAGAGCTTCATCTCTAACGGTGTCGTCGGTGGCTTCGAGCGCGTCGAGGTATCCGTCCATCGGCGTCTTGGAATCGACCACAATGGTTTTGCCGCCAGGCAGGCGAACGATGAGGTCGGGTCGGAGTTTTTTCCCTTCGTCGGTGGTCGTGTTGTGTTGGGTTTCGAAATCGCAGTGTTCCTGCATACCGGCGAGTTCGACGACGCGGCGGAGTTGCATTTCCCCCCATTGGCCGCGGCCGGTCGGTTGGCGCAGGGCTTTGACGAGCGAGGCGGTTTCGCGTTGGAGGCCGAGTTGGCCTTCGCCGAGGGCGCGGACCTGCTCTTTGAGTTCCGAATAGGCACCCTCGCGGGCTTTTTCGATTTCGCCGATGCGGAGTTCGAATTTTCCGAGCGATTCGGCGACCGGTTTGACGAGGGTTTCGATGGCGGTTTTGCGTTTTTCGATTTCGCCTTTGGCCTCTTCCGTCTGGGTGGCCAGCGAGGACTTGGCGAGATGGAGGAATTGTTCGGACGAAGCCCGCAGCGCATCGGCGGAGAGCGCCTTAAAGGTGTCCGAGAGGCGGGTCTCGGCGCGCTCGAGCAGCGCTTGTTTTTCGGCGGCGGCCTTGAGTTCAGCTTCTAGGCGGGACCGGGTTTCCCCGAGTTGGGCGCGATAGTTCTGGGCTTCCTGTTCGTTGCGATCTGTGTCTGCCGTGGCGTGGGCGAGCCGGGCCTCGATCTCGGCAGAGCGGCGCTCTTCGGCTTTGAGTCGCTCGTTTCCGGTGGCGATTTTACCAGATGCCGCGAGCCGGGTGAACAGCCAACCGACAGCCAATCCGATGATGCCGGTGATGATGGGTGGTAGGTAATGGGCGAGTTCTTGGGGGATCATGATGGTTTTCTCTTGCGCGTGGTGGAAACCTCGGTTTGGTAGGGGGCGTCGGGCGGGTTCCCATCATATCGAAATCCGGACGATAAGCAAACCAAACTCCCTTAATTACCATGGCCCACACCCTACCCGAACTCGGATACGCCTACGATGCCCTCGAACCTCACATCGATGCCCGCACGATGGAAATTCACCACTTGAAGCACCATCAGGCGTATATCACCAATCTCAACAACGCGATCACCGGCAACGCCGAACTTGAAGCAAAGTCGCTCTGCGAACTCGTCGGCGATCTGGCCTCTGTCCCGGAAAACATCCGCACGGTGGTCCGCAACAACGCCGGTGGTCACGCAAACCACGGTTTCTTCTGGAAAGTTATCGCTCCCGGTGGTGCCAAGGCTCCTTCCGGTGATCTCGCTGCCGCCATCGATAAGGCATTCGGTTCGTTTGACGCGTTCAAGGAAGCCTTTGCCAAGGCGGGTGCCACCCGTTTCGGTTCCGGTTGGGCATGGTTGGTGAAAAAAGCGGATGGCTCGCTCGCCGTGTGCTCGACCGCCAACCAAGACTGCCCGTGCATGGGTGCCGCCGTCGCCGGATGTGATGGGAAACCCATCCTCGGTCTCGACGTCTGGGAGCACGCCTACTACCTGAACTATCAGAACCGCCGCCCCGACTACATCGCCGCATTCTGGAATGTGGTGAACTGGGACGTGGTTGCCGCGAATTTCGCGAAGTAAGAGCGGCTCCTCACTGGATGCCCTGGCCGCCCATCATCGATTGATAGATCGCATTGCCTGCGCGGAGTTGTTCGTGGTTTCCGTCCGCGACGATCCGCCCGCCCTCGAAGACTAGAACACGGTCGGCGATGGTGATGGTGCTGAATCGGTGTGCGATGATGAAGGTGGTGCGGCCTTTCACCAACTCGGCCAGCGCTTGTTGGACCATCGTCTCGCTCTCGCTGTCCAGCGCGCTCGTCGCCTCGTCCAGAATCAGGATCGGTGCGTCGCGTAGGAAAGCACGGGCGATCGCAATGCGCTGGCGTTGTCCGCCGGAAACCTGGTCGCCCCGCTCGCCGACTTGCGTCTGATAGCCCTTGCCGCCTTGCAAGGAGCGGATGAATTCGTCCGCATGGGCCTTGCGTGCGGCCTCGATGACTTCTTCATCGGTGGCGTCGAGACGGCCGATCCGGATGTTTTCCGCGACCGTTCCTGCAAATAACGCCGGCATCTGCGGCACCACGGCGATGTGGTTGCGAAGGTTTTTTTTGGCGAAATCTCGCAGATCCACCCCGTCGATGCGCACTGCTCCGGCCTGCGGATCGTAGAAACGCGGGATCAGGCTGGCAAAGGTGGATTTTCCGGCACCGCTCGGACCGACCAGAGCGACAACCTGCCCGACCGGGATCTCCACATCCACATCCCTGAGCACCGGGTCCGCATCGTAGGCGAATGTTACATGTTCGAAACGGATCGAGTTTTGCGGGCCACGCAGCGGTTTTGGAACGACTGGATCCAGCAGGCTGTCCGGTTCCCGTAGGATGAACTCGATGCGTTCTACCGCGGCTCCGCCCTGGCGGAAAAGAGAGTGGATGTTGCCGAGTTTTTTGATTGGCTCGTAAGACATGTAGAGCGCCATCCCCAGAGTCATGAAACTCTCCAACGTCATCCCGTTGCGCACACCGGAATACAAGGCGGCAGCAAACCCGGCGGATGCCACAACCTCGATCGACGGCGAAATCGCCTGGCGGTATTTTACCACTTTCATCGACAGCATCAACATCTCACGGATGCGCTCGCGGAATTGGGAGATCTGGCGTTTTTCCAGATTGTAAGCGCGGATTTCCAGCGGCGATTGCAGGCTCTCGGCAAGCGTGGCGGATAAATCTCCGTTGCGCGCCTGCAGCATACGCGCCCGCACGGCGAGACGTTTGCCCGCATATCGGATCACCGATACGCAAACCGGCACAGTGACCAGCGCGATCAGTGCGATGACCACACTGCGGTCCTTCACTGCGAGATACCCCAGAAATCCCAACGCCGAGATCAGGGTGGCCGGCTGCTTGATGATGTCGCTCGATCCCTGGGCCAGCACCTGGCGGAGGATCTCCGTGTCGTTCATCAACCGCGCCAATAAATCACCCGAGCGGTTTTTCTTGAAAAACGAGAGCGGCAGCCCTTGGAGTTTCACGAATAAATCGATCCGGATCAACTCGAGGATCCTCAAACCGGAATACTGGATGAGGTAGGAGTTGGCATAACCGGCGATCGCCCGGATCAGGAAAATGAACGGAATCCAGAGGCAGGTGACTAGCAACAGGTTGTCCCGCGAGATCGCTCCCAGCATGCCACGGATCCAGAGTTCGTAGGGTTTCCCCTCGACGGATTGCGCCTGGAACAGCACCGGAAACACCACCTTGGTCATCAACGGTAGCCCCAGACCACTGGCCACCGCATACACCAAACCGAAGATCACGCCGGTAAGAAACGGCCACTTCACGGCGCGCAGATGGTGGTAATAGGGAAAGTATTGCTTCACGGGAAAGCCCAGAGCTTCACGGCCAGACGCCTCTGGGGCAAGCCTGAATGCAGTCTCTGATCCCGCAGGGTGTTTTTGCTTTTGGGGTGGCTTCTTTTGTGGTTTCTTCCGCTCATGCAATTGCGTTTTGCCGCTGTTTTGACCCTGATGGTTCTGGTTTTCTGCCCGTCGCTTTCCGCCATGGGCAAGGCGGACGCCAAGTTTACGACGTCGTTCCACATGGAAACGGATGAAAACGAGAATCCGAAGATGACTTTCAAACAACTGGCGAATGGGCAGACCCGGTTCTTCCGACGGATGCCCGAATTCAGCACCAAGGACATCGTGTCGTTCAGCCCGTTTCCCTCGGAAGTCGGTGAGGGCTACGGGGTGATTTTCAAACTCAAGGACAATGCTGCCAGGAGGCTTTCCGCCATCTCCAACGTCAATCAAGGGCGTTGGATGATCGCTCAAGTCAACGGGCGGATCGTTGATGGTGTGTTCATCGACAAGCAGGTGGACGATGGGGCGCTGGTGATTTGGAAAGGCGTCACGCTTCAGGATGTCACGCTTTTTGATACGTCCCTTCCGCGCATCGGTGAGGAAGGGAAAAAGAAACCAAAGAAGAAAAAATAATCCGTTTATTTCATGTTACGCAATCTCACCCTTGCCATCATCCTGACCGGCGCACTGCACGGCGGCATTGACCTCCGTCTGCCGACCGAGAATCAGAACCTTTTCACCGAGCAGCCCGACAAGTTCTACATGTATGTGGACCGCACTTTCGAAGGGCAGGTCACCAAACCCTGGGAAGGAGGATCCTTCGGAATGGTTCGCAATGCCATCCGTCTCAATGACCAGGTGCTGTGCACCAAGTTCCACGAGGGTATCGACATCATGCCGGTCAATCGCGACAATGCCGGTAACCCGCTCGATCTTGTTAGTAGCATTTCCGACGGACGCGTGGTCCACACCAGTCCGATCGCGGGGCGTAGCAACTACGGCAAATACGTCGTCGTCGAGCATACCTGGAATAACTCCGCGGTCTATTCGCTCTACGCCCACCTCGCCGAGGTCACATGCAAACCCGGAGATCCCGTAAAAACCGGATCTGTGCTCGGTCGCATGGGATACACCGGCGCGGGGATCGACCGCACGCGCGCCCACGTCCACCTCGAACTGGGCATGATGCTCAGTCGCCACTATGAGGATTGGTACAAGGTGGGTTCCAGTGGCACCAACTATCACGGCGTCTTCAATGGCATGAATCTCATCGGCGTCGATGTGGCGCGCTTTTTTCTTGAACAAAAGGCAAACCCGAATTTGGAATTCAGCACGTTCGTCACCAATACGCCCGCCTATTTCAAAGTAACAGTGCCATCGAAAGGCACGCCGGATTTCGTGACCCGTTATCCGTGGATCCTCCGCGGCAATCCCGAGGGTGCGAAATCATGGGAAATCAGTCTCAACGCACTCGGACAGCCAGTTGCCTTTACTCCGAGCCAAAAGCAGGTGGATGCTCCCATCGTCACCTCGATCCGGCCATCTAACATCCCGCAACGATACATCACCCGTAACCTGGTCAGCGGCCAGGACAACTGCGCCACTCTCACCACAGGCGGTAAACAACTCATCACTCTGCTCACCGATGACTTCCCGATCTCCGGCGAGCAGGTCATGGACCGCAAGCCTGCCTCCCCCAAAAGCTAAGCCTCTAGCATCTCAGTCTCTACCACCATGACCGACACCATCCTTGAAAAACTCGCCTCACTCGGCCTCACTCTACCCGCTGTGCCCGCACCACTCGCTGCTTACGTGAACTGTGTGCGCACCGGCAACCTGTTGTTTCTATCCGGCGGCCTTCCCATCGACGGCGACAAGAAAATGATCGGCAAGGTGCCCACCGATATCTCCATCGAGGAAGCCAAAGAGGGCGCGCGCATTGCCATCCTCAACCGTCTCGCCGTGATCCGCGATGTCGTCGGCTCGCTGGACAAGGTGAAACAAATCGTCACTCTCAACGGCTTCGTGAGCTCCGAACCGGACTTCTATGGTCACCCGCAGGTGATCAACGGCGCGTCTGAATTGTTAGTGGAAATTTTCGGCGACAAGGGCCGGCACTCACGCACAGCGCTCGGAGTTGCCGCCTTGCCTCTCAACGCCTCCGTGGAGATCAATCTGATTGTCGAAGTCGAGGATTGATATTCGCCTGACCGTCCCCCCACATGAAACGAATCCCTATCATAGTTTTGTTAGCTTCGGTTTCCGTCATCGCCCAGGACGACGCTCCGAAGCCGGTCTCCATGGAACTCGCCCTGAAACTCGGTCCGGAGAAACTTACCCGCATCGTTGGTGGAAGTGAGGCTGGACAGGACATCGCCTGCCAGCTCTACGCGGCCGCCAAACGCCTTCAGACCGAGAACCGCCTGGCCAAGCAGGACCTGCGCCTCGTGACCGAACTCGATTGGCTGCGCCGGACCTTGGGTGACTGCATCGATGGCTTTTGCAGCATGGCATACGGGATCAACGGCGGAGGCACGATGTATACCCACGCCGAGGCGCGCAATGACGCGTCAATCGAGGATTTTCTAGCAGATTTTTCCAAGCGTCCTTCCGCAGGCGGCAAGGGCGATCCGGAATCCATCGCACGTCTGGAGAAATTGATTCAATACGTTTCGAAAATGGAAATCCCGGCGGACATCAAGTCGAGTGCCGAGAAGGAAATGATCGAAGCGTTTCTGAAGTTTCGCACAGAGACCATGGAATCGCTCAATATTCTCAAAGCGACATGCGCGGAAAGCAAGGAGGCCGGTTCCAAAGCGCTGGTCGGATTCATCATCTCCCAGGCATCATGGATTGAATATCCGGCGGAGAAAAAGGCCAAACCTGCGGACAAGGCGGATTGATAGAAGTTCAGATGACACCCGCGCGGTGGAGGCGTGCGATTGCGGCGTCCTCGATCGGGCTATCAGGACCGATGGCGAAGCGCAGGAACTTGAGAAAACCGGTGGTGACCGGCCTGAGCAGCCGCACAGGTTGTGATTGGAGCCCGAGCAAGCGCCGGTATTCTTCCGGCAGACTCGCAAGGGCCGCTTGGAACAATAAGGCATAGACAGGCAGTGCCGCAGTCGGCAATGGCGGGTTTCTGAGCCACTGGATGACATCGCGCGTGTCATCGTTCACCGTGAGTTCGCTGCGGTAACTTTCGAGACATGCGAGCAGTCCGGCTTCATCCATGGGCACATCGGTAAGACCTAACGGTTCTACGGAATGAGCCCACAGCCGGATATAAGCATCGGCACCGCCCGGGATCGGCCGGGTCGAGTAATGCTGATGCGCCCGCAGAAAGGAATCCATGAATGCGACATGCACCCACCGCAGAAGATCGGGATCGACCGCGCGATAGTTGCGTTTCTCTTCGGCGGCGCTTTCGTAGCTGCCGCTGACCCTGTCGTGCATGCGGTTGACGCGCGCGGCCTCGTTTGCCAGGGCCTGGTGAGAACCAAAAGTGGTCAGGGTGAGCCAGCGGATGGTGCCGGACAGTCTGCCGAGTGGATCATCCTTGTAGCGCGAGTGACTGCGGACACCGGCCAGACTGCCGGGATGCAGCGCCTGCATGAGAAGCGCCCTCACGCCCCCCACCAATGTCGCTAGATCGGCATGGACCACCCATGGTGCATCGGTGGGAAGATAGAGGCCAGTGTCATCGCCTGCAGCCACCGCCTGCAGCCAGGGCGGAATGCCATCCGGGTCGCCGGTGAGTAAACGTCGTAAGCGCCGCGAGAAAAATTCCTGAATCGTGTTATTTGGCAAGGTGTGGCGAGTATGAACCAGATTCGGCGGAAATCAAATCGCAGATTCCAAGGTAGGGCCGTCTTGCCGTGACGGGCCACTTGTCTCCATCGGCGCGAGACGCTCTGTAGTGGAGGTCTGCGACCAAGAGGCCGATGAGAAGAGATGAACCGCAAAACCGCAGAGATCGCGAAGGCTTGGAATTGTGGATTGGATGAAGCGAAACGCGGAAGCGCGGTGAACGCGGAAGTTTTCGTGGAGAAAGATTTCTTAACCATTGTTGATGTGAGGGAATTGCCGTCCGGCACACTGGTGGCTTTCAAAATCCAGGGTCTGTGGTCCTGTTTTCAGGTTGAACGCAAGGTGGATGAACTCATTTACGGTTTGCGTAAGGTCGGCAAGGATTGGCGACCCAAAGTCAAGGGCATGCAACCGGCGGGCGGTGGCGGACCATCCTCACCATGAACGCTAATGGAGATCACCCGAACTTGACAATCGACGTCATTTCCGCAGGTTGTCCCGAGATGGCAGTCATCACCGCCCTTCTATGCTCGAAACCCTATCTCCCACCGCCATCCCACAAATCAGCCTTGGCACAGCCGTACTCATTGTTTTTTTGATTTGTGCCGGTTTCGTGATGCTGCGTGGCATCACACGGATGATTGTAGGATCGGTGGTGCTCGCCCTCAGCGCGTGGCTCGCCTTCCTCGTATGGCAGAAAGCCCCCGCCTTGTCGGTCGAGTGGTTTGGGAAATCCATCGGCTTCGTCACCACGGGGCTTCCGATCGTCACGTTCCTTGCTTCGTTTTTACTGATCCGGAAGATCATCAAGCTCATTACCAGCCCGTTTGAAAGAACCGCCGACGAGGAAAAAAAATCCTCCAATCCATTTTCCCGTCTGGTATTCCGTTTGTTTCTCGCCCTGATCCCGACCTCTATCATTTGTTTGATCGCTGCAGCTCTCGTGCATCACAGCGGATCCATCGCCGAAGTCCGCGATTTCTCCGAAAAGTCCGAAAGCACCCATGGATCGGCTCAGGCAAAGAAAAGTCAAAGTCTCAAATCCTCGATCGAAGCAGTTCTTCCCGCGTCCTGGATCGAGGCGTTGGATCCCTTGGCAAACCCGATGCGGATTACCCTGGCCAAGGTGATTGCCTCGCAATCCGAGTTCCCCGTGCAACCCGTGATCGACTCTAGGACCGGCAAACCCATCCCCCGCGCGATCCTCGTTGACGATCCCGAGCTCCAAAATCTTGCCCGCGAGGGAAAATACGGCACACTTCTCCGGCACCCGCTGCTCACCAAGGCCCTCGCCGATCCCGACACTCAAGCATTTCTCAAGAATCTCCATCTCTGAAATCGATTTTATTTGAACCGCCAAGACGCCAAGTTCGCCAAGTATTTTTTTAAATTAACAATCCATTACATTTCTTCCTTGGCGCCCTTCGCGTCTTGGCGGTTCAAAAATCCTCAACTTCACATTTCCCAATGTCCTATCTAGTCACCATCGGCCTTGAAGTCCATTGCCAGGTCAAAACGAACACCAAGATGTTTTGTGCCTGCCGCACCTCGTTCGGAGACACGCCCAACACCCACACCTGCCCGGTCTGCCTCGGTTTGCCCGGTGCCCTGCCCGTTCTCAATCAGGAAGCCATCGAAAAAACCCTGCTCACCGGACTGATGATTGATTGCTCGTCGCCCGAAATCTCCAGATGGGACCGGAAAAACTATTTCTATCCGGACATGCCGAAGAATTATCAGACCACGCAGATGGATCTTCCGCTCTGCATCGGCGGCGGTGTCCCTCTCTACGAGCATTGTTATCCCACCGACCACCGGAAAAACATCGTCAATTCTAACAAGGTCGTCCGTCTTAACCGTATCCATCTTGAGGAAGACGTCGCCAAGTCCACCCACCTTGGAAACTCGTCGCTCATCGACTTCAACCGCGCCGGCACTCCACTCATGGAGATTGTCACCGAACCCGACCTGGAATCCGGTGAGGAAGCCTTCGCTTATCTCCGTTCGCTGCAGATGATCCTCCAACAAGGAGGCGTCTCCGATGCTGATATGGAAAAAGGCCAACTCCGCTGCGATGTGAACATCTCGCTGCGCAAGAACGCTTCCGATCCGTTAGGGTCCAAGGTGGAATTGAAAAACCTCAACTCGATTTCCGCCATCCGCCGTGCCATCCACTTCGAGATCCATCGCCAGACAGAAGACCTTGATCGCGGCATCCCGCAAATCCAGTCCACCCGCCGCTGGGACGACGACCGAGGAGAGACCCAGCTCATGCGCACCAAGGAGGACGCGCACGACTACCGCTACTTTACCTGTCCCGACCTGCTTCCGATCCGCACCGCGCCGTTGTTGGAAAAAGTCCGTCCGCTCGTGCCTGAGCTCCCTCACGAACTCGCCGCACGCTTTGAAAAGGACCTCGGTGTCACCGCCTACGACGCGTCCGTGCTCTCATCCGACAAGCACCTGGCCATCTACTTTGAGGCTGTCACCGATAAAACCATCCCTGGCAAGAAGGTCGCCAACTTCATCATCAATAACCTGATGGGAAAACTCAACGAGCAAGGTATCGGCATCGACGAATGTCCGGTGACTCCGGAGAAATTGCGTGCGCTACTCTTGTTAGTCGAGGGCGGTACCCTCGCCTCCAATCAGGCCAACGAGGTCTTCGCCATTCTCTATCAAACCCCGGATAAGGATCCCTCCGCCATCGCCGATAGCCTCGGTTTCAAGAAAGCCGAAGCCGGCGAACTTGAAGCCCTCGTCGATCAAGCCATCGCCAACAACCCGGCGGAAGTGGAATTGATCAAGGGTGGCAATGAAAAACTCCTCAACTTCCTGACAGGCCAGGTGATGAAAGCATCCGCCACCAAGCCGAATCCAAAACAGGTCACGGACCTGCTGCGGCAGAGGTTGTTATCTTAGAGGCTGTCTTAAAATGGCAGGGACCGATCCTCCGGGCGGTCCAGCGAATGGAAAGTAGAACGCGGGCGGCCATGAAAATGCTTTAAAATCAAATCATGGACGATGGTTCACACCTCATTCTCTCGGACCGCCCGGAGGATCGGTCCCTGCCTTTGGAAATATTCAGACAGCCTCTTAAGTTTGTCTCACAGGAACGGGTTGGCCACACGTTCCTCGCCCAAGGTCGTCGCGAGTCCGTGGCCGGGGAGTAGCAGAGTTTCGTCCGGTAGCGGCGCAAGAACCTCACGCAGGCGTGACAGCGCGAGTTGGTAGCGCGCGGGAGTTGGACACCCGCCGATGGATCCAGCGAACAGCGCATCGCCTGTGACCAATACCGGAATTGGGAAACCATCGACATGATAGCCGAGGGCTGGCATGGCATGTCCTGATAGATCACAGGCACGGATGGAAAGGGATCCACAAACCGTGCATTCGCTGGGATGCATGACGGAAACGCTGCAATCGCCGGGGCCGTGGAGTGGGACGCCCGCCGCCCGCAAGTCTGCGATCCCACCGACGTGGTCGCGATGGGAATGGGTGATGAACGCTTGATCCGGCAGGCGTCCGCATTGCGATTGCAGACTGCGGA
>CAIVKO010000003.1 GCA_903906515.1 Akkermansiaceae bacterium | reverse complement strand
TACGCGCGTAATCTATAAAAAGAACGCCATTGTCCTTTTTAGATCCGAGGACCAATGAACACACCTCCTCTGGTGTGGGGTCATCACTCACCTCAAGTTTAAGAGATCGAGCATGAGTAATAAGCCATTGGAAGAGGGCCGGATAATTAACCGGCAGTCCTTTAATATTAGGACCATCCTGATTACTGTCCCACCAGGCTTCATACTCATCTAGAACACGATGATATTGCTCGATAACATCCTCGGCCGGATCATCCAAGAGATTGACTGTCCACACAACACCCGGTTCAATCCTAACGCCTTCACTCAAGTACTCTTTATACGTCACCGGCTCATTCAGCTTCTTCATGAGTGAAGACCGTTCGATCCTCTCCATCCGAAACCTCTTCCAGGTGATCATGGCAAGATCTCTGACCAGTACACTCTCTGCAATATCTTGCGGTGCGAAATCGCTCATAAATTGCGCCATCAATTGGTTGAAAGAAGTGGCCCCGTTTGTTTGAACAGCGACCTGAGTATTTTAAGTGGAATCTCTGCTGACTCTCACGCTGCCAGTTTAACCGTCGGCAGCATCACGGCATAAGCCTCATCAGGTGTTTTCTTGCCCAGGCTCGAATGCGGCCTGGATCGATTGTACCAATCCATGTATTGCATGATCGATTGCCTGGCTTCAGTAACTGAGTCATAGGCATGCAGATATACTCGCTCATATTTCACTGATTTCCACAGGCGTTCGACGAACACATTATCCCTCCAGGCTCCGCGTCCGTCCATGCTGAGGTGACACCCCCGATCTTTGACCGCTTGTACGAACTCCTGCGCGGTAAACTGGCTGCCTTGATCGGTATTCACAATCTCCGGCCTGCCATGACGATTGAATGCCTCTTGCAACACATCGACCGCATGGCAGGCCTCCAATGTGATCGCCACCTTTGCGGCCAGTACCTTGCGGCTGGCCCAATCCACCACGACAGTAAGGTAGACGAATCCTTTGGCCATTGGAATATAGGTCGTGTCCAGCGCCCAAACCTGGTTGGCCCGGTTGATGGCGAGACTGCGCAGCAGGTACGGATACACTTCATGGCCGGGGTGCTTTTTGCTGGTGCCCGGTTTTCTGTAAAGCGCCTCTATGCCCATGCGCTTCATCAATGTGCTAACGTGCTTGCGTCCAACATCGAGCCCTTCCCGATTGAGTTGGTCGCGCAGCATGCGCGCACCCATGAATGGGTGCTCCAGGTGCAACCCGTCAATCCGGCGCATGAGCGTCAGATCAGCGGGGGATACAGAGCGAGGCCGGTAATACGCCGTGGAGCGGGCCAGCCCCAATAGCTGACATTGCCGGGTGACGGGCAATTTGTTGTCTCGGGTGATCATCTTCTTGCGCTCAGCATTCCCGCCTTGGTGAGCGCGCTTTCTAAAAAATCATTCTCCAGCGTCAGCTGCCCAATCTTGGCGTGCAATGCCTTCAAATCAACAGGCGGCCCCACCACAGCACCCCCTCCGCCAAACACGTCAGCAGCCCGTTCGCTCAATTGCCGTTTCCACTCCGTAATCTGGTTGGGATGCACTTCAAACCGCTGTGCCAGTTCGGCCAATGTCTTGTCGCCCGCCATCGCTGCCAGCGCCACTTTGGCTTTGAATCCAGCCGAGTGGGTTCGTCTCGTTCTTTTTGCCATTTTCCGCTCCATATCAACGCCCCGCAGGGCCATCAAAAGGTAGCAGATTTTCCACTTATAGGCTTGTTCAGATTCTTGGGGCCACTTCTAAGTGACCGTGGCCTCCGAAACTTGTTAAGTCTCTGGAGGGGTCAGATGTATAACTGGGTCATCAGGAAAACCCAGATAGCCCTCTGCAACTCGATAGTGCACGTTCCTAAATAATTTACCGTCCCGCATAATTTCCTTATGCTCGATCGGACCCAAATTATAGAGCATCTCGCTAAGTATATAGCCATTCCGGTCACGTTCAAAATCAGGGGGGGG
>CAIVKO010000002.1 GCA_903906515.1 Akkermansiaceae bacterium | reverse complement strand
CATCGGTCTCGGCAATCTCCTGAATAACAACCTGCCGGATGCCGAAGCGGGGTTCAAGGATGCCATCAAGCGCTATCCGAATGGGGAATACACCTCCCGCTCATACCTCGGCCTGGGGCGGGCCTGCATGATGCAGGAAGCTGCGGAAAAAATGGAAGAGGCCATCGACGCGCTCAAACTTGCAGCCGCAGACCCGAAATACCGCGCGGAGGCGGGACTTTGGCTGAGCCAGGTTAATACGGGACTCAAGAGAAACGAGGAGTCTCTGAAGGTCTTCCGCAGTCTGATGGGTTCCGACGTGCGCACTCCACAGCAGACCACTGCAGCGGTGGAAGCCATCGGGGTAATTGCGAAGCTTGGCAAACTTGAGGAACTCACGGCCTATCTCGACCGCCTCTCTCACCAGTCTGGTGTGCGTGATGCGATGGCATGGTTCACCAATCAGGTCGTCGTCCGCGGAGACGAATTGGTTTCGGCCGAGTCATACGAACCCGCCCTGATCATTTACCGCTCGGTGCGGTCGCGCCGTCAGATTCTCGATATCCAGGCAATCGCGCTGGAGTCGATACGCAAAGATCTCAAAGTGCTCGAGGCACGCGTGGAGTTGGAAAAAAACAAGCCAATTGGCGAACACTCCAATGCATCCGAACTCGCGGCGGCCCTCAAACCGGCCATCGAACTCTCCGAGAAAGCCATGAAGGCCATTGAAGAAAAAACCGATCTCGACGCTGCCCTGCTGATGCGCCGCGGGCGCTGCCTTTTCTATCTGAAACGCGATGATGAGGCGCTCACCTGTTTCCGAACATTGATTGAAAAATTCCCCACCGCCACCGATGCGGAGACCGCCGCGTATGCGGAAATCATGATCCTGAACAAGCGTCAGGACATCGAGGGCATTAAGGAGAAAAGCGGCCAGTTCATGCGGAAATACCCGGAATCTCCCCGGCTTGAGCAAGTGGCCACGCTCGCGGGGGAAGTGCTCGTGCAAAGCGGGAATTGGAAGGATGTCGGGGAGTTCTATCGAAAAATGGAAGCCAGATATCCCAAATCTGAGAACTTGGACAGGTTTGTTTTCTTCCAAGGTCTCGCATTTTTCCAAGATGCCAATTTCAAAGAATCCACACCCCTATTCGAGAAATTTCTCAAGACTTATCCGAGCAGTGCATTGATCGAACATGCCCATTACTATCTGGTGATGTCGCATTTTCTCAGCAACAATTACGAGAAGACCCTCGATTCCTGCCGTGACTACTTCGCTAAATTTCCCGCCGGTCGCTTCGCAGGCGACTTCCAATACCGGATTTCATTCATCGACTTCAATGACAAGGAAATTGATCGGACCGACAAGATCATCCGCGAGCTCGGAGACTTCCTCAAAAAGTATCCCGATGATTTATGCAATGGTTCCATGCTCTGCCTGATGGCGGATACCTATAAGAAGAAAAAGGAAAAGGCCACGTCTGAGGAAGAAGGTAAAAAGTATGAGGATCTGGCATTGCAGTGCTATGACAAGGTGATCTGGATGAAAGATCGGCCGGACGACGTTATTCAGTATGCGATTGATAACGCCACGACCATCCTCCAAAACCGCAAGGATTGGAAGGGCATCGCCGAACTCCACGAAAAGATTCGCAGGAACAAACCCAATTTTCCGCAAATACCCTGGGGAGGAGGCCCGAATCCAAACAATCCCGGAAACCAGATAGCCGTAGCCCTCAAGTCCCGCATCGCCGATCCGACGTGCGAACAAGTGGAAACCCTCATTGACGAGCTCGTGAAGTCGATGGTCTCGCGCAAGAAAGTCCAGGACATCGATCTCGATGCCCTCGATAAACAATTGGTTGATCTACTCAACAAGAACATCGGTGATCAGAAAAATGCCACAACCGATGCCCGTGTGTTGTATGCCCGCGCGCGCCTCGCCCAGATGGTCAAGTGGCGAGACCTTTCCGATCTCTACATGAAAGGGATCGCCACCACCAATATCAAGAATCCTTCGGCCCTCAGTCCTGCGTTATTGGCGGCATCTGGTGATCTGCTGCTTAAGGGAAATGATCTGGATGGAGCGGAGGTCATGTTCAAGTATCTCAATGAGCATTACAAGGAATCGATGTGCTCCGATGCCGGACCGGTCGGACTCGGCTTCGTCGCGCTAGGTCGCAAGAAACCGGAGGAAGCGCTCAGGATTTTCGAGGATGTTCTCGAAAGCAACGCGGGCACATCCCGCCTTAAGGAAACCGCGCTCGGCAAGCTGCAGGCTCTGGTGGATCTCGATAAGCTCGAACCGGCCTCCAAACTCGCCATTGAAATGATAGAAGACAAGTCGTTTCGCGGGGAAAGCGCCGCCAAAGCCTACATGCAACTCGGCTTGATCTATCGAAAGCAGTCCGCCAAAGCTGATGGCGTTCAAGCTCGCGAATTTCTAGCCAAGGCCCATGTAGTCTATCAGCGGGTGTATGTGGCCTATCAAGGTTTTCCTGAAATTTGTGCGGAAGGCTACTGGCAAGCCTACTTGGTGTTGAAAGAACTCAAGGACGATGTCCATGCCCAGGAAACCCTCAAGGTACTCACGGAGCACCCGAAACTCCAGGATACCGCCCGCGCCAAACAGGCCAGGGAGATACTCAAATAACCTGTTTCGTTGGCGTGGCATGGCGCCCAAGGTGCGACACTCCGGGCGGTCCGTATAGGCAGGGACCGGACCTCCGGGCCGTCCGGCGCATGGAAAGAGAATGAATCGAGAATTAGCGGATCACAGGAGCCAAGGTATTCGCGGGACCATTCTCACCTCATGCGCGCGGACCGCTCGGAGAGACGGTCCCTGCCATCGTATCTCGCCCATCTCGGATTTCCTTCATTGACAAGCGGCCATAAGATTTGCCACACACTATCAGTTCGCGACATGTTTTCAAAAACGGTCAGATTCACCCTGTTTTTCGTGGTGTTTTTCGCTGCGGTGGCTGGGATTTATTCCAGACGCGGGACGCTGACTCCTGAGGAAGTCAACGCCTACAAGGAAATCTCATTTCTCTACCGGCGAGGGGATTACGAACGGGTCCAGGAGAAGTGTGACGGATTCTTGAGGAACTATCCCGGTTCCAAAGGCGTCGAGAGTGTCTGCATCATGAAAGGAGGTGCGATGGAGCAACTCGGAAAATACAAGGAGGTCGGCGCATTTTATCGTGAGCTCGAGTCCAGGTATCCAAAGTCCGAGGAGATGGAGCGTTTCATTTTCTTCCAAGGCTACGCGTTTTTCCAAGATGCCAATTTCAAAGATTCCGCGCTCATGTTCGAGAGGTTTCTCAAGAACTATGGGAACAGTCCGATCGCGGAAAGCGCCCAATACTATCTGGCGATGTCGCATTTCCTAAACAACGAATACAAGAATACCCTCGCTTCCTGCCGCGACTACCTCGTTAAATTCCCCAACGGTCGCTTCTCCGGCGACCTGCAATACCGACTTTCATACATCGACTTCAACGACAAGGAAGTCGATCAGGCCGACAAGATCATCCGTGATCTCGGAGACTTTCTCAAAAAGTATCCCGACGATCTTTCCAACGGATCCATGCTTTGCTTGATGGGTGATACCTATCGTAAGAAAAAGGAAAAGGCCAAGACTGACGAAGAAGGGAAAAAATATGAGGATCTGGCCTTACAGTGCTTTGACAAGGTGATTGGGTTGGAGAATAGACCGGACGATGTCATCCAGTATGCCCTCGATAACTCCACGACCATCCTCCAAGGCCGTAAGGACTGGTCGGCCATCGCTGAACTCCACGGAAAATTCCTCAAAACCAAGCCGGATAGCCCGTTGGCTCTGATCTCCGCCACCTGGGTGGCCAAGGCTTTTGCGCGCGACGGTAGGGCCGCCGAAGCCGCAAAATTGATTGTGACCGCCCTCAAGTCCCGCATCGGCGATCCATCGTGCGAACAGGTGGAACCTCTCATCGACGAACTCGTGAAGGCGATAGTTCCACGCAAGAAGGCGCAAGATATCGATTCCGAGGCCCTCGACAAGAAGTTGGTCGATCTCCTCAACAAGACCCTCGGTGATCATAAAAACGCCACAACCGAAGCCCGTGTGTTATATGCCCGCGCGCGTCTCGCCCAGATGCTCAAGCGGGTAGATCTTTCCGATTTTTACATGAAAGGCATCACCACCACCAACGCCAAGGACCCATCGGTGCTCAGTGCCGTGTTACTGGCGGTTTCCGGTGATATTCTGCTCAAGAGCGGTGATCTGGACGGTGCTGAGAAGATGTTCAGACGCCTCAGCGACCGTTACAAGGAATCGATGTACTCGGATGCCGGCCCGTGCGGACTCGGCTATGTCGCGTTGGGTCGCAAGAAACCGGAGGAAGCGCTCAGGATTTTCGAGAGTATTCTCGAAAACAACGCCGATAAACCTCGTCTCAAGGAAGCCACACTCGGTATGCTTCAGGCTTTGGTCGAACTCGACAAACTCAAGCCCGCCACCGATCTCGCCCATGGAATGGTAGGAAACAAGATGTTCCGGGGGGAGACGGCCGCCAAAGCCTATATGCAACTCGGCTTGATATTTCGAAAGCAGGCCGTCACAGCCGTTGGCGAGGAAGCCCGTCTATTTCTGACCAAAGCTCACGAAGTCTATCAACGAGTCTATGTGGCCTATCAGGGTTTCCCCGAAATCTGTGCGGAAGCCTACTGGCAAGCCTACTTGGTGTTGAAAGAACTCAAGGATGATGTCCAGGCTCAGGAAACTCTAAAAGCACTCGCGAAACATCCAAAACTCAAGGATACCGCCCGCGCGAAACAAGCCCGTGAAATGTTGAAAGGATCACTCTGGTCCATTGTTCCTGGCTTCCCCGCAATTCGATCCGCTGCCCCCGCGCTTGACGTGGGTATTTCAAGCGGTCACATTAAATGCACGCCATGCCGATCATCGATTATTTGTTAGGAAATCAGGTCGTCCGCAAGGCGATTTGGAAAATCTGGTACCCATTTCTCACCAAACGCCTGCATCAGGAAGGCGTGATTTTCCTGAACTACGCATACGAAACCGACCCGCCGATGGGCATTCCGCTCGCCCCTGAGGAGGAACCGGACCGCGCCTGCATCCAACTTTACCACCACGTCGGCTCGCTGACGGATCTCGCGGGGAAATCCGTGCTGGAAGTCAGTTGCGGCCATGGCGGCGGAGCTTCGTATCTGACCCGCACCTTCGCCCCTGCGAAATACACCGGCCTGGATCTCAATCCCGCAGGCATTGCCTTCTGCAAAGACCGTCATCACGTCGCAGGTCTCGATTTCATCCAGGGCGATGCCGAAAATCTGCCATTCGCCGAAGGATCGTTCGATGTCGTGGTCAATGTCGAGGCCTCCCATTGTTATCCGGATTTCCCGCGGTTCCTTTCGGAGGTAGCGCGGGTCCTGAGACCGGGTGGACATTTCCTTTACGCGGATTTCCGCTTCAGCGAGAGCATCGCGCCATGGGAAAAAGCCATCGCCGGTTGCCCGCTGGAAATCAGGGCCACCACTGACATCGGCCCCTGCGTGATCCGCGGTCTCGAAAAAAACTCGGAGCGTTCCCTGGCCTTGCTGGATCGGAAACTGCCGAAGTTCCTCCACAGTCTAGGCCGCGACTTCGCCGGTATCAAAGGTTCGCGGGTTTACAACGCGCTGGTTGAAGAAAGCCTCTCCTACCGGTCCTATCACTTCGTGAAAAAGTGATTGTCACCGGGCGAGCGACGGATTCCAGCGGTTGATTCTCCGCGACGGGTCAAAGGTTTCCTCCACCCGCATGGACTCGACATGACAATCAAGAAACAGATAGTTGGCCTTGCCATCGTGAATCTTGTAGTTGAGCGCGTTTTTCGCAGCCTGGACGCTCGACCATTGATGACACATGAGATGGTCACCGAAGCGCACCGGTTTGGGTTGGCCCATCAGGATGGTCCCGGTAGGTGTCGGCACTTGGGATAAGCGCCGCCATGTCGCGGGACTTCCCTTGTAATCATCACCTTCCGGGTCGAGTTCGAAATGCACGTTGAGTGCATAGCTGTAAACATACGGATCGGTGGAGGGATCCACCGGAGTACGGAAATGGGAGTTGAATACGTTCGGCCAATCATTCGCGATTTGTGATTCCGAAATGCCCAGATACGGCGCGATCGAAACGGCCCAGCCGGGTTGGCGGTTTGCCCCCGCGCTGTGGAAACTGCGAGGTAGCTGATCCTGATTGTCCTGAGTGTATAATATCGTGGCCATTCCGAGCGACTTAAGTTTGGCGGCACACTTGACCTCGTTCGCCTTGCGGATCGCGCTCCTGGCGAGGACGGTCACCAAAGCGGTCAATGCAGTGATCAAGGCCACCACGATCAGCAGTTCCACCATTGTGAAACCGCGTGATCGAAGATAGCCGCGAATTCGAACAGGTTGATTGGAAGAAACGATCATTTTAGTGGCGTCTGCGGCGGATCAGTAGAGCGCCCATGCTTGTGACTAACAGAATGCCGCTCGAAGGTTCAGGAACGACGTTGAAGTTGTAAGTGACGAAAGCGGAGGTGAAATTGGTGTTTTTAGTAGCGGTCAGGGCAGCCGAATCATATTGAGCAAAGCCGGTCGTGCCCGTGAAAGGTGTGTTGGCTACGAAAACCTCGAAGGTTGCTGAGTAGCTGCCCCCTGGAGTGGTGGCAGGCAAGGTGAAATAGTTGTGCCACATGCTGCCATTCCAAAGCACCTGCGAATTCACTCCATCGAAAACCTGGTCCCAACGGTTGGCTGCGTTGCCGTAATTGAAAGATTGCAGCGAGGCGGATGAGATCGAGTCGAGTCGGATGGCCAACGAGTTGCCGGTAGGCACATTGGCCATCATCATGTTGACCATCGACATGAACATGAATCCATATTGGTTGTTGAAGAGGTCACCGCTTCCGGCATTTGCCGACGGCGTGCCGCCTACGCCATCCGGGGAGCCCAGATCCGCACGCCATGCCGCAGTATCGGCATACCAGCCACCAGGAACCCATTCCTGAGTGGTTTGCAAAACTGGCGTAGTCAGCGGACTGAAGCTGATATTGACTGTGCCTGCGGTCGGATTCGACCCAGGGCCGGAGGAGGCGGTGATGGAAACCATCGGCATGATCATGCCTCCTTGGTCATCTGGACCGGGAACGGCAGTGATCAGGGCTGCGTGGGAACTTGCCGTCAGGGCGAGGAAGGATAGAATAAGGGGTGTTGCTTTCATTGCGTGCGCAAGCTACCGATCTACCGCAGGCTTGGGAATGCGTCAAATTGCCGCACGTCAGGGGCAAAGAGACGATCCGACTCGCCATGTTGCCGCCGGTGTGGATCAATCGCCCGCCCCATGATGACTCATTCGGACCACACCGCGGAAAAACTGCTCGGACTGCACTGGCTTCTCCGCCTGCGCTGGATTGCTGTTTTCGGACAAGCCATGGTTTGTCTGGTGTCGGTCTTCATTCTGCAAATCCGACTTCCAATAGGGATTCTGGCAGGGTGTATCGGTTTCATCGCACTGGGCAACGCTCTGGCACTTTGTTTCAGTCAATATGTGCGTAGCCGTGAATCATGGATGATGCCGCTGATCCTTGGATCTGATATCGTGGTTCTCACCATCATGCTATATTTCGCGGGAGGAGCGCACAACCCCTTCACGATGTTCTATCTGTTGCATATCACCATGGCGGTGATCCTGCTTCCCGCATGGGGTGCATGGGGCTCCGTGGTGCTTTGTACGGCGGGTTTTTGGTCGTTGTTTCATTCGACTCATGCGTTGGAGAGTTCGTCCAGCGCGACCTGCTGCAGTGACATGAATGCCCATCTTCAGGGGATGGTGGTGGCGATGACTCTAACCGGATGCGGCGTCGCGTATTTTGTCGGGCATCTCACCGCAGGGTTGCGCGAAT
>CAIVKO010000001.1 GCA_903906515.1 Akkermansiaceae bacterium | reverse complement strand
TCTACTGGCAAAGAAAGCCCGCCGTCTTCCCAACCCCGGACTACCGGAGCGGGCGTTTCTTGAGGAACTCGCGGCGCATGGGATCACCACCGGCCCCTACAACCTGCCGGATTGGGAGGAAAACCCGGAGGACCTGCAACGGCTCCTGGATGCCTGCTTACAAGTCACGCCACCCACCGCATTTCTTGTGGACGAGGCCTACCTGTTCCATGCGGTGTCCCACCACCTCAACCGTCGAGGTATCCGTTGCCCCGATGATATCTCACTTATCTGCACGGACCCCGACCACACCTTCACCTGGTGCCGCCCCACCATTGCCCACATCCATTGGGACATCCAGGCTCTCCTACGGCGCATCCTGCGCTGGGCAAAAAACCTGCAACAAGGCAAGAATGACCGAAAACAAATCAATATCCCCGCGAAATTCGTCACAGGAGGAACGGTGGGGGTGGTAAAAGCTGAAAAACTGAAGAGCTGAAGAGGGCGGATGAATGACGATTGTTGATTTGGAAGAAGCGTCGAGCATGGAGACGCGAGACGCGAGACGCGAGACGCGAGGAAGAAGCGCTTGGGTTGATCTGAACCGCTCGCGTCTCCCTGCTCGCGTCTCCCTGCTCGCTGCCCACTGATCACTTGGCACTTCTTTCGACTTTTGAACTCGATGTCCCCGACAATTGAAATCGGTGAAATATTCGTTTGCCAACGGGGATTTTTGGGTTTAGGTGTTTACTATGTGGATGCCAAACTCCCGCGACTTATTTCCAGAAGATCGCGACATTTGTGTTTGCGCCACAGCCATGAAACGACATCCTAAACCCATCATGAAAATCCCAACTAATCGCCGCGAGCGAGGCTTCACCTTGGTCGAACTCCTCGTTGTCATCGCCATCATTGCCATCCTGGCATCGGCAAGCTTTATCGTCGCCAACCAAGCGATCCAGAAAGCGCACATGGTGACAGCCCTTGCAGTCGCTACTTCCATTGAGAGAGCCGTAACCGATTTCACGACGGAGTATGGTGGCGTGCCCAGTGTTGCCGTTGCCGGGACTAAAGATGAAGAATTTGAAACCGATAAAACCAGCGGGCTTGGTTTGCTCAATATCCTGATGGCCAAGGAGACCGCTGACCCACCCCAAAATCTGCGTAAAATAAATCTACTGACGCTAAAAGAGGGTAAAAAGGTGGGATCCACCGGCACAAAGGGCATCATTTACGACAGCACCGATAAGATTGTGGGGCTATACGACCCATGGGGCAACGGTTACCATGTGGTGATTGATTGCGATGGCGATGATAACGATACAATTGACCTCAAAGAATTTACCACCCCTGATCCTAACCCTACGATTCTCCACAAACGTGTGGTCGTCTGGTCAGCGGGAGCTGATAAGCTTGTCGGGGGAAAAAATAAAACCGACGACTTCAAGTCCTGGTGAGCGGATTTCACCGCACCACTTCCGTGCCGATGCCGCCATCGGTGAAGATTTCCAGCAAAAGCGCGTGAGGTTGGCGACCATCGACGAAGTGGACCTTGCGGACGCCGGCGTTGAGTGCATCCACCGCGCTGCGGATTTTCGGGATCATGCCGCCGGAAATGGTTCCATCGGCGATCATCGCATCCGCCTCCTTGCGGGTCACCGAGTGGATCAACGAGGACGGGTCTTTCGGATCCGCGAGCAGGCCGGGGACATCTGATAGATAGACAAGTTTCGCCACGCGGAGTTCCTTGGCCAGAGCGGCGGCGGCGAGGTCGGCGTTGATATTGAGCGGTTTTCCAGTGGCGAGTTCCGCGGCCAACGGGGAAATGACCGGCACAATTCCGGCCTGGTGTGCTGCATCCATGTGGGCGAGTTGGCAGCCGACCACTTCGCCGACGCGGCCGATATCCACACGGTTTCCATCGGCATCGATGCCCTTGGTTTTCTCGCCTAGAAACACATCATTGCCGGGGATACCAACGGCTTTTCCGCCGAATTCGCGGATCATGCGGACGAGGCCGGGGTTGATCTCCTCGGACAGCACGCGGGCGACGATATCGATCGCCTCATCGGTGGTCACACGGAAGCCGCCGACGAATTTCGCCTCAAGTCCGGCTTTTTCCATCGCGGCGGAGATCGCCTTACCACCGCCGTGGACGACGATG